>SDNV01000045.1 GCA_004524515.1 Promethearchaeota archaeon | reverse complement strand
TCTTAATTAGTATCTCTCCAATATTATTATCATTTTGATCAAAAGTCGATGTACTACACGCATCAGCATAAATCAGTGATGGCATATCAAAATTATTACTATTCCCTGCATCATCAGAAGTGAATATAGTCCTAAATCCCCCTAAGGGGTTCTTATCGACATAGCTATCAAAATTTCCATGTCCTGCAAATATTATCGTTGAATAACCTGAGGTGAATGAATTGTTAAAATTTATCTGTGTTAATGATGAATATGTTCCTGGAGGGGTATAATAACCAGTGTTAAAATTACATAAATGAGTAAAATTCATTTCATATTGAGTGTAATGTTGCCAAATAAAAGATGTTAGGCGTGCTTCATCTTCACCATCAGGATCCCCTTCTTCTCCAGGTAAATCAGAAATACCTCCTGCCAATAGCATATTCTCCATCCATTCTCCTATAAATGGTTCAGTTTCATATTTTAGAGTTTTATTAATCATTTCACCAAGTTCTATTGCATTTCCTGCGGGTAAGCGCCCGACGTAAACTTCTGGAATCCAATCAATCTCATCTTGACCTCCTGTTTTAAATGCAGATTCCCCGTATACTCCATTTCCATTACTATCCCACGTTCCGGTTAAATCCGCATAATAATAATCTGTAGGTTTATATTCAGGATCACCTACTTTTTCAGATTCTCCCCAGAACCCTACATCATCATTAAGTACTTCTCTAATCGGAATCAACCCTGACTCCGCATCTCCAGCTAATAAGACCCATTTTATATCCTCGGTTTCATAATAATATTTAATCATATTTCGGATTTCTTCGGGACCATCACCCGGATTTTTGGTTAGAATTATGGTTTTAACTCCTTTTTGGTTTTTCCAATCCATCAATGGGGTTACAGCATCAATGAAGTCTTGACTATTGTTGGTTATTATTAACATTTCAATCTTGGGATTATACCATCTTTCGTTTAAATTATCATACGGGATATCCGGTAAATCATCCCAATCTTCATTAGGAGCACTATCGGCTAGAGCATTTATTCTTATAGAGATATTTGGATTATTATTATCGAGATAATAATTATTAAACAAAGTAAATGGACATAAAATAAAGATTATAATTGAAATATAGAGATACTTTTTAGAAATAATTTTACCCATGAAATCTCAATATTGATATTATGAATTGACTTATACTTACATTAGAAATAAGAATATAAAAATAATAATTTATTTGTTATTATGTAAAAAAACCTAATTTTTATTCTGATGGTTACCCGCTATAATTATTGTCCCCATTGCAACAAAAGAATTATTTTTAAAATTGAGTTGAATGATATAGATTCCTCCTTATATCCCGCTCCAGTTTATATTCTCCATAAGGATGATTCCTGTAATAAAATTTCGACTTTTTATGTAGATAGTTTATTAAGAGTATCTTATACTGAACTGGGAAAAAAAAAATCATTAACGGGAAAGGATATTAAAATGATTGAAACCATATAGTGGCGTATTAGTTTTTATATTAAAAACCTATTTTTTGAGAAAATTAACTTTTTTTTTAAATATTACCAAATTTATAAAAGAATATTAAAATACAAATTGAAAAAATCAAAACCTATGTCTTAAAATTTTATGTGATCTTAATGATATCACAAAAAGCGATGGCGAAAACTATTTTTGATGAATTTTCTACGTTTTTAAAACATACAAAAATATTAAGAAAAGACTTTGGAGAGGAAGTAAATAAAGAATTTAAAATTATTCATGATTAATTTAGATATATTTTGTTAAAGTGGATTTCAATAAAAATTATTTATAATAATGAATAATAAAATATTATGGAATATTCCTTAAAAAATGTTAGTGGCATTGGAAAAGCGACAGCTGAAAGACTAAAGACAGCAGGAATTGATTCAGTTCAAAAATTGGCCTCAACAACACTGGAAGATTTATTGAAATTAAAGATTAAGGGAATAGGTGAAGCTACCGCAAAGAAATATATTGACAGCGCTAAAGAATTATGGGAAGAAATAACACAAAAAGAGAAGGAAGAGGCTATTGTAGAACAAGAACCAGTAAAAAAAGAAGAAATTTCGAAAGAAGAAAAAAAAAAGAAAGTAATAACCTCTGAAAAAACCTCTAATATTAAAGAATTAATGAAACAACAAGCAGAATGCAATATCGGTCTAGTCGGACATGTTGATCATGGTATGATAATGTCATTTCGGCATTTCCCATAAAAACCACACTTGTGGAAGCATTAACAGGCGATTGGACTGATAGACACTCAGAGGAGCAGGAGCGAGGTATATCTATTAAGTTAGGGTATTCTAACGCAACTATATTATATTGTCCTTCGTGTGATTTATATATAACCTCACATATGGCTGAAAAAGAAAGAAAAAAGGGGGAACCTCGATTTACATGCCCAAAATGTAAAGGTCAATTAGAATTTAAGAGAAATATCTCATTTGTAGATGCTCCTGGGCATGAAATATTAATGGCTACTATGTTAAGTGGTGCTTCTCTAATGGATGGAGCATGTTTATTAATAGCTGCTGATGAGATATGTCCACAGCCTCAAACTAGAGAACACTTAGCAGCATTGAATATTGCTGGCATAGAAAATATAATTATCGTTCAAAATAAAATAGATGCGGTCTCAAGAGAACAAGCAATGGAGAATTATAATCAAATTAAAAAGTTCGTTAAAGGGACCGTCGCAGAAAATGCTCCCATTATTCCCACATCAGCTGTGTTTGGTTCAAATATAGATACTCTCGTACAGGCTTTTGAAAAGGTAATTCCAACTCCCCAATTGAACGAGAACGAAGAATTTCAATTCTTAATCGCTCGATCTTTTGATATCAATAGACCCGGAACGGACATTGAAAACCTTAAAGGAGGCGTAATAGGAGGATCAGTATTAAAAGGAAAAGTGCAAGTTGGGAATGAGATAGAAATTCGACCTGGACTCCTCATTAAAGACGAATATGTTCCTATAAAATCTAAGGTTATGAGTATTAGTCAAGGAAGTAATCTTTTAGATGAAGCAAAGCCCGGTGGTCTTATAGGGCTTGGAACTAAACTGGATCCTAATCTCACAAAAGGAGATTCGCTAATCGGGCATTTAGTTGGAAAGCCAGGAAATTTACCAGATATAGTTTCTGAAGTGGAATTAAAAGTAAACCTTCTAGATCGAGTGATTGGATCGGAAAATATGATAAAAGTTCATGATCTTAAACATAATGAGAAATTATTATTGGTGGTTGGGACGGAAAAAACGGGAGGGATTGTCACCAAATTACTAAAAGATAGCGTTGTTATCAAATTAAATCCCCCTATCTGTCCTGCTGAGAACTTTATTTTTGCAATTTCCCGAATAATTAATCGAAGATACCGATTAATTGGCTATGGTATTAACGTAAACCATAATACGTAAAAATCACATACTAAACTGAGCTTTTAATTTACATAGAATACCTAATTTTAAATTTTAAGCTTAAGATGAATAGGATAAGTATATTTCTCTTATCTTTCCTTTTACTAAAGTTATAGACGAATCTACTTGACTTAAGATCTTTTGAAATTCATTGATTAATTCTTGACATTCTTTTGAATCTGAATTTGTTGTTTTAGATAGGATTACTTTAGTTTCAAAGAGTACTATAAATTCTTCGACTTTCGAAAGAAAATGTAATATTAACTCAGTTTTAATTTCACTGGAAAGATCCTCACTTGATTTAGATTGTGTTACTTCGTAAAATACCTCATTCATAATTCGTTTATTTAGGAATGAGACGAAATTCTCAATATTGTCGACAAATATGACTATCAATTTATCTATGGCAAGGATTTTTGTTTACGGTATATAATTAATCCAATTACAAAAAAGATTCCACTGATTGAGCTAAATATTATTATTACGATAGGAAAATGTATAATTGGAGTAGTAACGTAATTTACTTCAAGATAGGCACTCACTTCACTTTCTTTTATAAGATTTTCGTTCTGATATATCTTAATTGTATAATTTCCGTTAGGTACGTCTTTGACTAATATTTCACCATTCTCATCAGTTATTTGTGGCCCAATAGGCTGATTTTTTTCTGTCGATATATACGTTCCATATAACTCACCATAATAATATATTTTAACATCTAATCCCGCGATGGGCATTCGGATATTATCCGTGACTATTATTCTTAAATTTAATTCGGTTTCATATTGTACTATGATGGGGCATATCTCTTCTTTAATCATATAAGGCAACGTTATTTTAATACCTGCTCTTTTGGTCGCATTTTCATTGAATACCAGACTATTTTCTATATCCTCTTCCAATTCAGTCACATTAACCTCTTCATAGATCACCCCTCTTCCAAATAAGGAGCTAATACTGTTAACTTGATCAAACGAGATTGATTCTTCTATAACTTCCACATATTTCAAAATAATCCGCTGTGGACCGGATACTATATCTGGAAAATAAATTCTTTGTCTTGTATCTCTATCTTCGATAAGTCTGTCAATTGCCCATGTCTCATCGACAGGATCCACAAATAAGATCTGATAAGCAGTAGAGAACGTAATTTCAATTATGGTGTTGTTTGAGGTTAGCAAATTCTGGGGTATGAATATTGTATTATCCGAAGTTAAAAAATTCGTTGTAATTTTATTTGAATTTTTGAATAATTCGATATTATTTAGTAATTCTTTATCAGGTAGTTTTATGGTTATATTGATTAATAAGTTATCAGCGGGTACTTCCACATCAGAAGATTGGTTATATTTTTTAGCGTTAATTCTAAATTCATAATTGAATTTAGGACTAATCACATAATCTTCATCTTCGTCTAAAAGCAGTTCTTGATCTAAATCTTGAGTTAATTTCCAAGAGTCAATAGAAATATTAAATTCCCAAAGAAGATACATTCTAAAACTGAGTGGATCCTCACCAATATCCGTGAAATATTGTTTATAATTAAATCTTAAAAAATTAATTTTATCATAATTATGATATGAATAATTTCCTTCATTCACTTTTCTAAGACCAATATTTGATTGATTTTCAACCCATAATTCCGTCTGAATAAAAGGTTTTAATCTTGGGGCATAATAGAGATAACCCTCTGCAGATCCATCATATTCTATGCTAAGAGACTCATTTAATAAAACTGTAATTTTTCGGTAATCCGTAATATTTTCATTGAGATTATCAATTTGAGCCTTTTCTACTGTTCTATTAAATTGGGTTCTTAGATAACTCATCTTTAATGATCCTAATGACAGATCATTTTCATAAGCTGGGTAATTCGATTTAATATAATCGGTTAAATTGATTCCCACTTCATTAAAAACTAATTCCGTTACGTTAAGATCTCCAAGCGCCTGTTTCTCCTCATCAAGAACAGGTTGGTAATCTTCCTTCGAAAAACTAGCTGCGTTAGGAATTCTATTTTCATAAAAATTTTCGCTCCCGTTAGAATATGAATTATTCTGGAGACCAATAAATACCAATGGAAGTATCATATTTAGAAATATAAATATAAATAAGAGTGTCCTCATACTAATTTTCCTCTTATTTATAAAAAGCGGCATGGTAAAATTCTTAAACTTATCTTGTTTTGAACTCTAAATTAAGTAATATTAATTAATTTTTCTTAAGATTTTAATATTTATGATTGATTTTTCGGTTTGCTGCTATTTATTTGAATAGCTTAAAAAATGAATTACTTTTTAAATAATAAACTTGACAAATTTAATTAATTTGGATAGTTATTAAAATTAAGATATAAATTTATTTCTCCTAAATTATAATATATATAAAAATATTCTTTTTTCTTTTAATACAGATAATTGATATAAATGACTAAAATTCCCGACCGCAATAAATTTTTAGCAGATCTCAATAATGCAATAGATCAATTCATTGATCGATCTTATGAAAAAGTTATCGCTATTTCCCATAATGATGCAGATGGGATAAGTAGTCTACATATTATCCAGAATCTGCTCTATCGAATGAATTTGGCCTATGATTATTTTATTTATAATCGTTCGGTTTCTTGGTCAAATTATTTGCAGGGAATTTTATCTAAGGAACAGTCCAATAAGATTGCACTTATTTTCACTGACGTGGGTTCCAATCTCAATGAATTGATTCCAATTATAAGTAATAGAAAGGAAGATTTCTATATTTTGGATCATCATGAAGTAGATGCTAATTTAAGCAATGTTAAAATTCCTGAGAATTTAAAGTTCGTAAATCCTACCATTCATGGCTTTGATGGTCTAGATCACATAGCAGGGTCAACTTTAGCCTATATGTTTGCCAAAAAAATTAAACCTAAACCAGTAAAAAAATTAGGATGGTTGACAGTAATTGGTATTGCTGGAGATACATTGAGATCAACCGATAAACTTCAATCTTTTAATCGAGAAATTTATGAAGAATTAGTAAATGAGGGTCTAATTGAAGATAAAGAAGGGCTAATTTTATTTGGTAGTATGCACGAATCCATAAAAAATGGGCTGAAATATTCTATATTACCTTTTATTAAAGGATTGGGGGGGGAAGAGGATGATATCCTCAAACCATTTTTAAAATCATTACAAATAAACCCCAATACGAAGGTCATTGATTTGAGCCCAATTGAAATTCAAAGAATTCAAGAAGAGGGACATTTTGACAGTTTTGGTCATTATTCAATCTTACCCCAAAAACAAGGCATCTTAAAGTTCGCCTTTGAACATGCTTTACTTCTAAATATTTTGTGTTTTAAAAATATTAATGCAGCAGTTTCGATGGTGCAACGAAAATCAACTACTTTTTACGCAAAAGGTATATATTATGAATATATTTTCAATTTAGTTAAAAATTTAAAAACTCTTGTGAAATTACCTCGCTTTGAAACTAAAGAAGCTATCTTCATTGAAGCGGGTGATAAAATACCTGCTAGTAATTGGTCAGATACAGCTAGCTTTAGCATGGTAAATGAACTTCTGGATCCTTATAAAGTCTTATTCCTCGGGGATGAGGAAAAAAGAAACCATACTATAAAATTAAGTATTAGATGCACTCGAAAATACCTAGAAAAAAGTGGAACGGGAGTTAATGTAATAATACAAAAGATTAAGGAAGAACTAGGCGGGATGGGGGGAGGCCATAAATTAGCTGGAGGGCTTCGATTATCCAAACCATCATTTAACAGATTAAAAGAAAATATTTCTAAATATATGTAGTTCTAAATAATTTAATGTCACATATATTATATCATAAAAATGAGATTTATTGAACAGCGTTCTGAAACCAGTTTTCTTCTTCACCTAAACATTAAACCAAATTCTAAAAAGGTCGATATTGTAGAAAATGATCAGCATCTTATTGTCAGTCTAATTTCAAAACCCGTGAAAAATAAAGCAAATAAGGAATTAATTAATATTTTACGGAAGAAATTACACATCTCCTCAACTCAAATTAAAATACTAGCCGGTCTAAAAAGTACTACAAAAATTATTCAAATCGATTTTCTTGAAAAAACAAATGAAAAGGAAATCATAAAACGATTAACAAAATAATAACCATGACTAACTACCAATCTTAATATGACGACCACATTTTAAACAAATAATAAAATGGGTCATCCCTTCGTCAGCCCTTCTTGTCTGTCTTGTTTCTAAATGTGCCTTATTATATCCACATCTAGGACATTTGAAGTTTTTTATAGTGCTTCTTAAATTTTTTTCTTTCCAATTCATTACTTCTGAAAGGTTTGAAACCTCCTCTCTGACAGAATGCTCAATCTTGGTAGTTAATTTATAAGACTCTTTTTGCTCCTCTGAAAAGGGTTTAATTGCTCCACATTTACATTTAAAAACTTTCTTTCCGTTCACTTTTGAGGGAAGCATCATTCCTCCACACTCATCACAAAATTCAACCATTAATTATCAGGCTCAGAAGATATTTTTTTAATTCTCCTACAATAATCATAAATTATCACTTAACAAAAAATTTTTTGGAAAATTTAGTACTTTAACCCAAAAATTAAAGCACAAAAAATTATTCCTGCTACAATATCTGCAGTCGTGCCGGGATTTAATTTCCCTTTTTTTTCGTGTAATTCCAAATCTAACTGTTTAGCCAATTTTAATCCCCTTTCAGACGAAATTCCTCCCTGTTTTAATATCTCTTCTGCTTTTTTTGAAACACTTTTGGCGGAATCTAGACCCGATTTCCTTATTATTAAAGTATCAGGGTGTTCAGCGAGAATCTTTAAAAAAGTATCTACTGTTGCAATATTCACATCTCGGTTTGAGTTAAAATTCTCAAAATAATAGGGTAAACCTTGGTCTAAGATTATTTTAAATCCATGTGAATATTCGAGGCTGATAGAATCATACTCTTTTGAAATTTCAAATATTTTTTTTAGCTTAATATCCTCCTCTTTAATTTGTCTAATGGAGTCATCATCAAGAATATCATATTTGCGAGTCGTTCCAAGACCTCCAGGATTACACATTCTTATAGCTTCATATAAATTAATAGTATCATCTACAGTAGAATCATCAATTAATTTATTTAAATTGAATTTAAAATTTTCAAAGCTTTTTTGCTTTTTTTTAAGACATATGGCTGCCGCAGCTGAAAGAGGTGCTAATATTAAAATATGCCCTAGTACCACATTACCTCCTCTTTGCCATCTTATCATTTCATTGACTGCCTCTTTAAAAAACACACCCAAATTTACGAAATCATAATTTAAAATCGTATTATTTGTCTTATCATAAATTTGTTGACAAAAATCTCTGAATTTAGGTTGAATGGCAACAATTCCTGCTAAAAAATGTTCAAAACGAGTCGTTTCAAAATCTTTAGTACGGTGGACATTTCCGGGTTTAGGCCATCCTGATATTTCTAATAGGCTAGAGAGTGCTATACATCTCGCCAAGTCATCTAATGACTTAATTTTTAATTCTAACGACACATTTAAACTAAAGTTTTGAAAATATTTAATTATTTTTTGGAGAATTTTATTTAATAATAACTTAACTCAATCATCTTTTTCTCCTTAATCATAAATCCATCTTTCTCAACATCTTTTACTGCGATGGGTCTATAATCATTATTGAGTCCTTTTTTATATAAATACTTTTTAAGTCTGAGTTTAATAGCTCTTTTTGATAGCTTTTTTGGTGCAGTTATATTAACCTCAAAACCATTTCGTTCAAGGTGTATCTGAGGTAAGGCTTCAGATAAAAATCTCAATAAGTCGACAACTAATTGTTCACTCTTAAAACTCAAATCTTTAATCTCTAAATAAACTTGTTTCGTGTTTACTTCATTCATTATAAGACCACTGTTTTTGATAATAATCTATGCTATAAAATTTTTATGCTATCTATATTTCTTTTAAATGAATTAAAATGGATAAATTAAGGTGAATTGAAGTGGTTGATTATGTAGACTTAAATTATAAACCACATGAAAAAGATCTAATTGCGATGTATTATGTAGAGAGAGCTCCAGAAGAATGTCCTAGCTTGGAACAAGCGTGTGAAGAAATTGCAAAAGAGAGCTCGATTGGAACCTGGACAGAAATTATTACGATGTCTAAAGAAATCGCGGAGAAATTACGTCCCTCTGCCTATTATATTGATGAAAAAAATCATATCGTTAAGATAGCGTACACAAAAGATCTTTTTGAAGCAGATAATATGTCTCAAATTCTAAGTGCGATTGCAGGTAATATTTATGGGATGAAAGCTCTTAAAAATTTACGATTATTAGATATCTCATTTCCCAAAGAGATTGTAAATGTCTATCCTGGTCCAAAATTTGGAATTAAGGGGATTAGAAAACTCATCAAGATCGACAAAAGACCCCTACTGGGCACCATTGTAAAGCCCAAAGTAGGATTGAATGAGATTGAGCACGCAAAAGTATGTGGACAAGCTTGGAAAGGAGGATTGGATATCGTAAAAGATGATGAGAACCTAACTAGTATGAAATTTAATAGATTTGAAAAAAGAGTTGAAGAAACGCTTAAGATACGCGATAAGGTTGAAATTGAAACTGGAGAAAAGAAAATTTATATGCCAAATATAACTGCCCCGGTATCCATTATGGAGAAACGGGCCGATTTTGTCATAGAACATGGAGGAGAATATATTATGCTAGATATTTTAACGGTTGGTTTTTCAGCCCTTCAGGAGATTAGGGAATATTTGGATGATAAAAATATCGTGATTCATGCTCATCGAGCGATGCATGCGGCTATTACACGTAATAAAAAGCACGGTATGACCATGTTATCATTAGCAAAAATAATGAGGCTTATTGGAATGGATCAACTCCATACGGGAACTGTCGTTGGAAAAATGGAAGGAGGAAGACAGGAAGTAATAGAGATTAATAAGGTTATTACAGAAAAGCATATTAAGGGGAATAATATTACTTTATTAGACCAAGAATGGGGTAATATAAAACCAATTCTACCAGTAGCATCGGGAGGTCTAAGCCCCCTTCATGTCCCCGAGCTTATTGATATTTTAGGAACCGACCTGGTCTTTCAATTTGGGGGTGGTTGTCATGGTCATCCAGATGGTACTGAAGCGGGAGCAATTGCGATAAGACAAGCTGTTGATGCGGTTCTTAACAATACCACAATAGAAGACTATGCTAAGACACACTCTGAATTACAAAAAGCTATGGATAAATGGGGTAAATAAAAATTATTCATATATTAAATCGGGATAGAGTTTTGAAAAATAATAATGTACATGACTCGATGCAAAAATTCCAGCTTCTGTTATAAGACCATCAATATATCTCCTACTAACGGTTTCAAAAGCCGGATTTAATATTCTTATGCCTTTGGGTGCTTTTTCCCATATCTCTTTCTCATCTCTCATTTCTATTTTTTCTAAAATCCCAAATTGAGATACTGGATTGTATTTTAATAGTGAACTTGCTACATAAAAAGGCACGTGCTCTTCATGGGCTACTAAAGCTAGAAGGCGACTTCCTATTTTATTAAGAACGGTTCCCTCGCTCGTTATACTATCAGCACCAATGAGAATCAAATCTACTTCGAAATGATTCACTGCCCATCGCATTGCACTGTCAACAACATGTATTACATCAATACCTGCTTCTAATAATTCAATTGCTGTTTTTCTACCCTGTAATTTGGGTTGAGTTTCTGTGTTAATTACTTTAAGATGGTGTTTACCTTGTTTTTTTGCCTCTATAAGTATACCTGTCACCACCGAGCTATGACAATGAGTCATTACAATAAATTCATCTCCTCTTGGCACATCAGGGATTCTTCTTGCACCAATTATGGCTATTTTTTTCTTAGAATCTTCTATCATTTGTTTGTATTCATTCTTATACGTCTCAATCAAACTACTAATATTATCTATTGTACATTGATCTTTACATTTCATAAGCTTATTCATAATGTAATTTAATCCATTTTGCATGGCTGGTTCAGTTGGACGTGATTCAATGAGAATTTCTCTTGCTTCATTTAAAGCTTTAATAAAATCATCGATTTTTTTGAATTTTAATCGTTTAACGTACTCACTCAAAAAACTAATAGCACTTAAAGCTACATTAGTTGCACCTTGAATTTCCAAGGATTTTATTTTTTCAGCATCTTTTAATAATTGGTCCATTTTTATTCAGATCAAATATGAATTTTTATGATTATGGAATATATTTTATAAAAAACATGAAAATTCAAAATATTATTCTTTTTCTTTTTTATTGGAATTAGAATTTTCTTCGAGTTTGAAATCATTTGGATCTACTTCAATATAAATAGATCCAACATAGCCGCATTTAATATCACTACACTCATACAGGTTTGGAGCGAGCCATCCACTTACATTAGTGGCATTTCTAAGGGTTGGTTTTTTACATTTTGGACAAAGTCTAATGCCTGCCATAATATAATATAGTAATTAGTATAATTTATTTAATTAAAATCAATTAAAATAAAGAAATAATACTCTCTTTCAATAAATTTATGAGGTATAACAAATATATATTAATTCTTTTTAATATAAAAGTATAATAGAAATATTCTAATTAAAAAACAACTTCTCTTAAATTAAAATTATTAAAGAATTTCATTAATTTACAATTCTATTTAGCATATTAGCATTAATCTATGTCAGATTTAGAAATACAACGAAAAAGTTTGCCAAATGAACCTGGGATTTACATATTTAAAGATAAAGATCAAAAAATTATTTATGTTGGGAAAGCGCGTAGTTTAAAAAAGAGAGTTTCCCAATACTTCGCGAAAACTAAGTATACTGATCCCTATTACGAGGAGAAAATAAAAGATTTAGTTAAAAGAATAAAATATATTGAATATTTTGTGACAGAAAATGAAAAAGAAGCTTCAATATTAGAAAATATTCAAATAAAGAAACATTTACCCCGCTACAATGTTATTATGCGAGATTCCAAATCATACCCTTGGATTGGAATCTTTTATACTGAGGAATATCCTAGAATTAAAATTCTAAGAAATCCGCAATGGTTTTCCTCAGAAAATTTATTCTTAGGACCATATACCGATAAAAAAGAAATAAGAAGAATTTTAAGAGATTTAAGAAAAATTTTTCCATATTGCTCTTGTAAAAAAAAAGTTGGAAAAAAAGAAAGACCTTGTTTATATTATCAATTAAACCTATGTCCAGGGCCTTGTATTAATGCGATTAGTAAAGAAAAATATATTGAAAATGTAAAACAAATTGAATTGTTTTTAAAGGGGGAGACCGAAGAATTAAAAAACCAAATTACAGATAAGATGAAAAAAGCAGCTAAAGAGCAAAAATTTGAATTAGCAGCTTTTTGGAGAGACAAACTGGAAGCAATTGAACGTTCGACAGCTAGTCAACATGTCCTTTTAGATAGAGAAGTGAATAAAGATATTATTGGATATCATATTGATAAAAAATATGCGGCTCTTGTTATTATTCATATCCGTGAAGGAAAAATAACCAATAAAAGTTCTTTTACATTCGATTTAAGAGAAACATTAGATTTAGAAAAGGAAATATTTGGTTCTGTTTTAGAACAATATTATCAGAATGCTAACCTTAATCTCCCAGATATTATTGTTATACCGCAACTTTATCAAGATGCCACTATTTTAAAAGCTATTTTAAAGGATGTCAAGGAATCCATTCACATTAGAACTCCATTCTCCGACGAGATTGGGTTAATGCGTATCGCATCAAAAAATGCAAAAGTAATGGTTAATCAGCAGATTCAAATGGAAGGTATTAAACAGGAACAAGAGGACCAAATCCAACTTTCTTTAATAAACGCTAAGGAAATTTTAAATTTATCTAAAGAACCAAGAATTATTGAAGGATTTGACATATCCAACATAGAAGGAACTGACGCTACAGGCTCAATGGTGTATTTTCTTGAAGGAAAACCGTGTAATAAATATTATCGACATTATAAAGTCCGTTCTAAATCTACTCCAGATGATGTTGCTATGATGAAAGAAGTAATGAGGAGAAGATATACATATTTATTAGCGAAGGATCTGGAATTACCGGATTTAATTTTAGTGGATGGCGGCAAAGGACAATTAAATGCGGGAATTTCTGTCCTAAAAGATTTAGGAATTGATGGAATTCCTATAATTGGTTTGGCAAAAAAACTCGAAGAGGTCTATATTCCTGGAGAAAAAAAACCACTAATATTACCTAAGAATTCTCCTTTATTAAAATTATTTCAGAGAATTAGAGACGAAGCCCATAGATTTGCTGTAAGATTGCATAAAAAACAAAGACAATCAAGAGTGAAAGGATCAGTATTGGATGAGATTAAAGGAATAGGGCCAGCAACCCGAAATAAACTATTAACTCATTTTGGAAGTCTTGAAGGTGTTAAAAATGCGTCATTTGAAGAACTCTCTAAAGTTATTGGTAAAAAATATGCTTATATTATTGTCAGTAATTTAAAATAATTAAAAATAGAGTTTTAAATAATTTAAATACATAATTAAAGAGGGTTATTCACCCCAATCTTCCTCAGTCATTTCAGCAACCTGTACTTTAGCCACATCTCCATCAATCTTTGTTACTTCTAAATCTACACCACAGTCAGGGCAGGGGATAACTTCACCTTCAATTGTACCTTCCTCCAACTCAAATTCAAAATAACATGAGGGACATTCACACTTTGCCATTATTATCAATTTCCTTTTATTTTTTTAAATAAAAACTTAAATTTTGAATGAGTAATAAAAAAGCCCATTAAAAATAAAATTTACGTTAGTTCAAAAATTATATCGATATTTTCCTTTTAAAAGTATTATAGGACTTTACTCATTTCATAAGTGATCCCATATTCTTCAGATTGAGATATTTCTCCTTTCTTATAACCTAATTTCTCATAAAAATTTACAGCATTTATACTTGATTCTAATCTGAGTTTTTTAATTTTTCTTTCTTTTGCTAGATTTTCTATGCTCTCCATTAATTTTGTGCCAATGCCTTTAAAATGTTGTTCTGGATTTACAAAGACTGTACCAATATAATCATAGATAATAGTTATAGTTCCAATGATTTTAGAGTTTTCAATCGCTACAAAAAATTCGCGTTCTTTTGAGAGATCAATCAAAAATCTAGGAGAAAATTCATTACACATATAATTTATTACTGATGTTGGATAAAACTTACTATTAACTTCATATAATGTCTTTCTTATTAAATTTGACGCTTCTAATGCATCTTCATCCCTAAATTTTCTGACTGTAATCAATTAATAGGACCCTTTTGATTCAATATATTATTTTAAAAAAAAAATTGATTATAAATACTCATTTTTTACTCTAGAAAGTATACTAATTAGTATTATTGAAATGCCCAAGATTATAAATGTATAATGCAAATTCCACATTGCAAGTAAACCTATAAGGGGATATAGTATTGTTATTATAAAACTCCTGATCATACTAATAGTGCTTAAAACAGTAGCTCTATTCTCTTCTTCAATATTTTTATTAATTCCCCCAATAAATATGATATTTCTTGAGAATCCAATCCCAATGATGATCAATATTAATACAATGCCAATTGGAGGAAATATTATGAAAGCAATGAGTATATAGGAAATACCAGGTATCATAGTATAAATGGTAAGAAAGAATTTTTTGTTCTTAAAACGCAGCTGCAGTTTTGGTACAAGATTAAAGAATATAACTTGCGTTAGAGTCATGGAGGCAGCTATAAAACCGAAATACACTAAAGGAACCGATACTGCATCAAGATAAAGCTGATATGTCCATATTAGAAGAAATACTAACACATCTACAAGCGCGAAGTCAAATGCCAGAATTCTTAAAGTCTTATTTTTCTTAAGCTCTCTGAATCCTGATTGAACTATGGATAAATATTTTATTGATTCCCTTTCTAACTCATGGTTGGGTTCTCTAAATGATAAAGTTATTAAGGATGCTATAATAAAAGGAAAAAACATGAATGTCATAGCGTAATTAAGTGGATAAAACAATGTTATAATAGAACCAATGGGAGCCGCTATTCCAATTCCAGCTAAGAAAAAACTCCTAATTCTCGCCATTATTTTCGGCATGTCTATTTCTCGGTTCATTTTTCTAAGAGTATCAAAAATAAAAGCCTCATCCGCTCCAGATATCAATGCAAAACCTAAAGCAAATAAAGTTTCTCCCATAACAAATAACAAGATATTAGGCATACTTGAATAGATTAACGCTGCTAGGGCCATCGCTAGTGCCCCAAGAAATAAGGAAAATTTTCTACTGATATAATCCGATATTGCTCCACAAGGTATCTCAAATGCAACTATCATAATTGTAAAATAACTTTGTAATAACATAACTTCCACGAAAGTTAATTTGCCCCATCCTAAAAAAAACGGCAATAGAACTCCTGAAATAAAATGAAATCCTCGAAAAAAGGATGCTAAATAGGACTTCTTAATATTAGCTCCAAAAATCATGTTATTTTCTTTGGTTTTTTCTAATTCTGACATTTTTTCACACCAATTTTTTTAAATTTTTAATTTTATCGCAATTTTATTGAAAAATAATTTTGGCAAATAGATCTCTATGAACTAATAGGTCAATATCTGTGAGAGTGCAGAAAACGAAAGGAGTAGAAAAGCAGTAAAGGAGTTAGGTCGCCAAAATTATTTTACATAAGGGACATTCCTAAAGGGAATGATACCTTTATCATGACTGTAGGGTTATAAACAATCGGAGTACGGATTAATGCTAATCGTTCTCTAATCCTATATCCAAGAGTAATGTTTATAGTCATGATATTATCAACAATTCTATTGATTATAAATAAATTTTCTTGCATAATTTATAAATCTATTGGGCGAACGCTGGAAGTGGATTAAAATGGTGGGAAAAAAATGGGAGGCTATAAGGAGGGAACATAAAATTAATTTTTTTCTATATCTTAGAAACGATCAGCCTTAGTAATTCTGTAGTAGTTTCGCAATAGAGTCTTGCTAATGAATCTCTTCTTGCTTCGCTAAAAACTTTAATGGAATTGTTGGAAGGCGTAATCAGTACAAACCAATCCTTATTATATCCAAACCTTAAGTTATTATCAACTTGAATAACGAATTCGCCTTCCTTAGTCAATTCTTTATTTAACCTTCTAATTACATCATCTAGATTTTTTTGAGGCAACCTGACTTTTTTTTGATAAGAATAGAATTTTGGAATTTTTAACATTAATTGAGATAATTTTTCGCCAGAATCTACTAAAATTTCCACTAATTTGGCAGCTATATAAATCCCGTCTTTTACTCTATTAAAATGGGGAAAAATTGGTCCACCATTTAAACCCTTGAATCCAAATATGACATATTTATCATTATTAAAAAATAGTTCTTCTATCTTCTCCTTAGAAAATTGATTTTCATTATAATTCCTGAACACTTGTATATTATTTTGATCCGCAAGAACTTCAAATCTCAATGAAGAAGCTAAATTCAAGAGGAATATGTATGTTTTATCATTGAATACGTCCTTCCTGATGTAGTGATCCATGATCAATGCTGAAATAATCTCTTCAGAATAACATTCAAAATTATCACTAATTACGGTTAACTTATTGGCATCAAAATCATGGGCAAATCCTACGTCATAATTTCCTTTCCATAATGCTAAAATTAAATCTTTTAAATTAGATTTGGTGGGATATAATTCTCGAGGAGAATTGTTGTACTTATCCAATTCATCATTAATTACCAATACTTCACACCCTAATTTCTCTAATACTTTAGGGGTGATCAATTTTCCAGCTCCTGCTCCGGGATCTACAATAACCCTAAGCTTATTCTGAACAAAAATCCTTTCAAACTCAAAGAATTCAAATAAATCATCAAAATAAGTCGATATTGGATTAAATTTTTCGAAGATTTGAGTATTTTGATTTTGATCTGGAGAGTCTAAATTGACTTGATTTAGCTTTTCTCCTAAATCTTTCAATTCAAACTGATAAGAAAAATTATCATTAAAATATAATTTTATCTTATTCCAATTCAAAGGTTTATTAGAATCTGAAATGAAAATTGCCCCTTTTATTTTTAATTTATTTTTTATATAGAAAAGAATGGGAGTAGGGCAAACTCCTAAATTTATAATTTCACAATCACTCAGATTTAAGCCTTCAATAATTGCTCGTTCAATTAAAACCCCATTGGGTCTTCCATCTCTTCCAATTATGACCCTATTAGTTGTATTTTTAAGCCATTTCCCGTATATTTCAGCTATCTGCGTAATTATTGAAGGCTCTATCTTTTGTCCAATTTTTCCTTTAAGTTCATTTAATTGTAATATTAAATCTTTCCTCTCCATCAACATTTATACAAACAAAAATACATTTATGTAATTTATGGATTTTCTTATTCAAATCAATAAATTAAATTAATTTTTTTTAGTAATAACTTATTTCAATATTTTTATCATTTACTGTTTCTTTTAACTTCTCAACAATCGCCTTTTTTTGGTCTTCGTCAATAGAAAATACAAAATAATTCGCGGGGATTCGTGCTATAGAGTAAATTTGTACTATGTCAGGCTTAATCCTTTTTATTGCTTGAGCTAATTTAGATATATTTTCTGTATTATTATTTGATTTAAACTCATCTTTATATGAGTTATAAATCAAACTTTGAATCGCTAATTTGTGATTTCTGGGCATTTCTTGTTTTAATTTTAAAAGGGAGTCTATAATCATTTCAATAGGGGGCGTCTCAGGATGAGGGGAGTTCGTTCTTTTAAAATCTTGATGAATAGCAGCGTCTAATTTTGCTAAAACCAAATCAAACTGCTTTACTTTTTCTCTTATTTCCGGTAAAAACAAGGTGCTGGAATTAGTAAATAAAGTTAATATAGGTTTATCATTTGTCCATTCCATCTCTTCTCTTACATCTAAAGCTATTTTATGGAAGTCTAATAGGCTTTCATTTAAAGTCGGCTCCCCATTATAACCAAAAGTAATCGAATTCAAATGGGGGACAAACTTTAAAATATCTTTTAATTCTTTTCTAAATTTTGGAGAGGGGGGTGATTTTATTCTGAATTTAGGTGAAACTAATTTGTCCGTAGATCCAATCTCACAATACACACAATTAAACGTACATAATTTATATTCTGGTAAAATATTTACGCCTAAAGAGAGTCCTAATCGTCTCGACTGAAATGGACCATAAGTATATATACGCAAAAAATTCAATTGCTTTTTGTATTTGAACTAATCAAATTAACACATAATAATTATAAAATTTAATCGAAAATGATTTATATTATTTTAGAGTTAAAATGGATATTATATCGCTCTATAATTTTTTTATAAATTCCTTTATAGCTTGATTTAATTCATCAGCTTTTTCAAGCATAATGAAATGACCTGCGTTATTTATTAAAACCATTTCTGAATTTTCTATATTTTCCTTAAAGAATTTTGAATATTTAGGGAGAGTTAAACGATCTTCAGTACCACATATTATCAGGCAGGGCACATTAATTAATCTGATCTTATCCATAACATCAAATTCATCACAAATCTTAAAATCTTGATAAGTCACTTCTGGTGCAATTTTTGATGTTTCTGCTAGATATTGATTAATAATTTCTTTTGGTGTTTTACGATAAAAACCTCCCATCGGCAAGCCATCTAAAAATTCTTGAAAATTAGTTTTTAATGAATTTAAAATAATAGGGCTCACGCGCAATCGAGCCCCTGTGCCAATTAAAATCAACGCAGAAACTTCACTAGGATATTTAAAATAATAAGATAGAATAACAGCTCCTCCTAAGGAATGACCTGCTAGTATGACCTCCTTTACGTTTAGATTATTAATTAGAGTTTTGACAACATCCACATAAAGTTCAAGAGAAAGCTCTGAAAAGGTATCAGATTGATCATGAGATGGTAAATCAATTGCTACTAAATTAGAATTCGTATCGAGTTGGGTTAACTGATTGTTCCATGTATGTGAATTCCCTCCCGAGCCGTGAATAAGTAGAATCCATTTTTCTGTTTCAGCTTCTTTAATTTGATAAAAAATATTCTTATCTTTATATTTTAATAATGGCATAATATCCCTTTTTTCTATTAAAATAGAAATCCAAAATGCACTAAATAAAATAAAATCAATAAAAAAAACATTTTTAAAAATTATTACACAAATCTATTTTTTCATCGCATCTGAAAATACCATTTCTTCGCTTATTATTTGCCAAGTTCTCCAACCTTTTACCACTTTTTCTTTAGCTTCTTTGATAAATGCATCGTAACCGATCTCGCGGCATTTCTTTAAATTCTGTACCGTATCCTTGCTGTATCGAGCACAAATCATTTTACTCATTTGGCCTTTATCGGCTATTGGCATAGCATCTTTGTTTATATTCGGGCAGGGAGTTTCTGATTCTGGATCAAATTCATAACACTCAGCGCATGTCCAGTACCCTTTAGATTTAACACAATTTGCTATACCGCAAATAGCAGAGGGGGGTCCTTGATTATTAAAACAACCGGGACAGAGCCCCCCTTTACCCATTTTAATAAATTTTTTCAATGTTTTTATTGTAGTTTTAATTCCTTTTTCATTTAGACCAAGGGCAGGACCCACATCTAGCATATTCCAGCCCTCCCAGACATCTACAATTTTTTTTGCTGCTTCAATTCCCTCCCCGAGATGGGTATCGCATCCTAAACAAAGAATTCCACATGGGGAAAGAATTCCGCGGTCCTGCTCTTTTATATTGTCTAATTTTAAACTCAATATGTTTCACTATTCAACTTAATTAAATTAATATGAATAAATTGTCAATTGTTATAGTAAATCAACAATCTCAAAAATACTTTCCTCACATCATCACTTTGATAAGTAAGGTTTATTTTATGCCATTATTTATTATTATAGTGGTGAAAAACTCATGACAAATGTATATATTGTTGATACCAAACAAGGAGTAAAACCGGCTGTTGATGAGTTATTTTCTTATAT
>SDNV01000173.1 GCA_004524515.1 Promethearchaeota archaeon | reverse complement strand
TATTATTTGGATTAGATTTTATTATATCCTTTAATTTTTTGATTTCATTTTCCATTGAAAATAATATCACTCCCATTATCCCTGAAAATTAAATTGATGTTTTACTCCATTACTTCTTCTAAAAGAAATGCTATCATTTTATGATAATCTGGTGGACATCCCGATATCCACGGAAAATTATTTTTTTTTGCAAATTTTTTAACGCAATTTCCCAGACACATGATTTTAATATCATCAACGAGAGGAATTTCGCTCAGATCCGGATTTTCGCCGTAAATCAAGTAAATATTTTGATACCTATTCTTTAAATTATCCAATTTTTTATTTAATTCTTCAGTAAAATTAATTTTTCGCATCATCTGAGAATGTGCAATCTGACAACCGGAACAGGCTTTTTCTGCCATATATCGCCCTATATTATCAAAATAAGTTATCCATGTAGGGTGCTTAAAATTTGTTTTAACCTTTTCAATGGCAACTCCTTTAGATTGAAACTTGACTTTTGGAATATAAGGAATTTTTTCAATATCAAAGCCCATTATTTCACAGCAAGCATTATCTAATGCGATAGTATTCGTGGAAGCTAATAATAAGTTCAGTTCTAAACTATGACTCATAGGATTTTTTGCTGGTCCATTACCTTCAATACAATATATAGCATCCATAATTGTTAAGTCAGGTTTCAATATTTTATTTAGCTCTAAAATATAATCATTTAAATTTTTTTTATGGAACATTTTTTTATCTTTTAACAGTAATAATCCCTTTTGATTTTTACAACCTAGTGAAACCTGAGTTTGATAATGAGTTTTCATCGTTGGGATGTTTATATATTCATGCGTATTGATAATTTTTGGAAGTTTTAATTTTCCATATTTCCAATGATAAATTTCTCTATCGATATTTTTTTCTTCTAAGTTTAATATTTTTATTTCTGACCTTTTTTTTAAATACTCATAATTACAAGATTTTAGAATGTACTCCCAATGATGAGGTTTATAAAAAAACGCTGAGCCTTCTCCTATAACGATATTATCATAACCTAAATCTAAAAAATAATCACAAATTGACTCAATAACTTTAGGATGAGTAATTACACCTGATTCACCCGGTTCATCTGTTACGAGATTTGGTTTTAAAAATAATTTATTTTTTTTAGGTTTATAATTGATTAATTCAAGAAGTTCCTTTATTTTTTTATAGGAACATTCCTCAATAGTTGAATTTATTATTCCTACTATGTTATTCATTTTTTCTAAGGTAAGATATATTTTTAATTTAAATTATCCCCTTTCTCTTAAAATTTCTGTAATCTTCTTCAGAATAATTAAGTTTTGCTAGAATCTCCTTAGTGTGTTGTCCTACTTTCGGAGCTAAAGTTCTAATTGTAAGGGGTGTTCTAGACATTTTTATTGGAGAAGCAACATTTTTAACTTCGCCGAATTTTGGATGCTTTAATTTTACCACCATATTCCGAGCCTTAATTTGAGGATCTTCACAAGCCTCCTCAAATGAGTTTACTGGCATGACACACGCATCTTTATTAATAAAAATTTCCATCCATTCTTTTTGAGTTTTCTTTAAGAATTCTTTTTGCATTTCCTGATAAACATATTCTTTCTCTTCACCAATCGGATTTCCCTTAGGAATTAAATCCTCGCGTCCTATACCTTTAAATACTTCACTCCTAAATTTTAATTCGATTGCTCCGACGGATAAATATTTATTATCTTTTGTTTTAAAAACGGAATATAGTGGAAGCTCACCGTGTAATGGGTTTACGGGTTTTATACTCCCATCATTTAAATCCTTGGAAAAATGGAATGCGGCGGCCATCGGCATAAAAGAAAACACACAATCTGTCATTGAAATGTCTAAATATTGCCCTTTCCTTTCAGGATTTTTCTCCCTTTCCATGAGCGCACCAAGAATGCCTATTGTTGTGACTAATCCTCCTCCAATATCTGCCGCTTGAAGGCCTGGGACTAGTGGTGGTCTTTCTTGATTTTCATTTCCAAATTTTACTCTTTCTCTATTTAAATCCAAAATCCCACAAATCCCGATATAATTTAAATCATGACCTGCTATTTGCTCATAGGGACCGTATTGACCATATCCGGTTAAAGAACAGCAAATAATTGATGGATTTATGGAAGAAAGAGTATCATAATCGATCTTTAATTTATTTGTAATTTTTGGTCGAAAGGTATCTAAAACGACATCTGCTTTTTTTACCAATTCGTAGAAAATTTCTCTAGCTTTCTCTTTTTTTAGATTAAGTGTGATTGATTTTTTATTTCTCATGATTATCGAGTTAAACGCACTTTCTCGATATCTTCCCTTTTGAAAAAAAGGTGGCGGATTAGCATAAGCATAATTAGGATCCTCCACCCTAATAACTTGCGCTCCTAAATCTGATAAAATCATAGTACAATATGGACCAGGCAACATCCTCGTTAAATCGATAATTGTGATATTTTCTAACGGAAGAGTCATGATAGGTTAAAATAATGAACATTTTAAAAAGTTTTAAGAACAGTAATTTTTTTTAAATCCTTCGATTAAGACTGTTAATTTAGTTTGCGATTAATAAACTCTAAATTTTTTTTTTGGATTTGTATTATATCTTGCCAATTTAGTTTTTCGGCAATGAGGAGAGCTTTCTCGCAGAAAATTTTCGCGCTTTCGTAATCTCCGATACTTACGGCACAGTTGCCTAAAGCCCCAAAACTTTCTTGCAATCCTTCGGGATCTTTCAGCTCTCGGTATAAATGCAATGATTTGCTAAAGCTTTCTAAAGCTTCTGAAAATTTGGAATTATCTTTCATTAGAAGCCCAATATCGAAATGTAAGGCAGCTAACTCTTCCTTATCGTCTAATTCTTGAGCTCGAGTGAGAGCTGTTTCATAATATTCTAACGCGTTATTTAAATTACCTAATTTCCCGTAGGTATCCGCTATATTGGCTAGAATTATTAGTTCATTTTCGTAAATACCTGATCTTTTTTCTCTATCTAAACCCGATTTAAACGTTTCTATAGCTAGTTCGAATTTTTCCAAATTCATGTATAAAATTCCAAGATTATTTAAATAAGTAACTTGAGATGATATTTCATTAAACTCTTCTGCCAGATTAATTGCTTTTGTATAGGTAGCAATTGCATCATCAAATTGTTCGATTTTGAAATAAGTGTCAGCTAAATTAGAGAGAGATCTAAGCATGTAGATCGTAAAATTAACTTTTTTAGCAGATTCGTAAGATTCTTTGAAGGTTAAGATAGCGGAATTTAAGTCGTTCAATTTAACATATAAACTTCCTAATACGATTTGATATTCCGCTTTTAGTATATAATTCCCTAGCATATCAACTAAATTTAAAGATTTCACGTAATATTCTAATGCCTCTTCTAAATTATTTTCCTCTTCCCTAAGATCTCCTAAATTGTTATAAATTGTTGCCAATGTTTCTAAATCATTGCTATTTTCTACTATTTTCAAAGCCTTTAGATAGGTATCGTTTGCTTTTGAATATTGATGTAAATTGCAATATATATATCCAATATTATTGAGATTAGTTGCTTGACGCGTTAAATTTCCTAATTCCTCGTTAATTTTGAGTGCTTCTTGATGATATTTGAGTCCTTTATCGAAATCTTTCAATTTCGAAGAATAAATATTGCCCATGTTATTAAGCATAATTGCCTTACCACTGAGATTTCCTATCTTATCGTGTAGTAAAAGCGCGGCTTCGGAATAGTCTAAAGCTTCATCAATTTCATCTAATTCTTGATGCACTGTACCAATATTATTAAGAGTATTGGCTAGGTCTCTAAGTTCTTGCTGTTCTTCGAAAATCTCTTTAGCCTCTTCAAAATACTTAAGAGCTTTCTGCAAATCACCCTTTTTAGAGTAGATAAATCCAAGGCTGTTTAATCTTAGACCAATTGAGTATTTACTATTTAATTTTCTAGATATCTCCAGTGCACGTTCGATATAGTCTAAAGCTTTTTCATAGTTTTCTTTCTCCACGTTGAATAATCCAATATCGTTCAGAAAAATCGCCTTGAACTTCAAATCTTCTTTTTTTTCTGCTATTTCTAGTCCTTTTTGGGCGTATTCGAATGCTTTCTCGAAATTTCCTAACTCGCTGAAAAGCTTGATAAGGATATTATATTTTCTAAGGATTTTTGTTTCCGCGAATATTGGCTTGACCCACGTTCTAAAATCAACGCGTTGAGATACTTGACTGTTGATGTCAATAGTAGGAGATGTGATTTCCGTTAGCAATTGAGACCATAAAACTTTTGACACGAATTCTACCGTATTAGTTTTAATGTAGTAGGTTTCGTAATCAAATGGGTTGCTTATTTTTAAGAGCAGTTCTTCACAGGCAGATGTGCTATTGGCATCAATGTCATGGTCGGGTAAGATTTCCCGAATAATCATATTATTATCAAATGAGTGATCTATCCATATTAAGCGTTTTAAACTGGGAAAATTCTCCAAAAGTGGACCTATGTCGAAAGCATCGCTTCCTGAATACCCCATAACGATTAGTGTTCCATTCTCTAAAAGATTATGTATTGTTCCTTTTTTGAAAGGTTCAATCGCAAAAGTTTCGCCTTCCCTATCTTTCCCTAAAGAAGTTAAAGTGGTGATCAAAGAAGAAGTGGTATCCTCTCCCGTAATTACATTTTTTTTCGAGCCGTGAATTTTATACAACGGGAATTTACCCTCTTTATAAATCACCTCGTAATCTTGGTTCTCTAGATAATCCTGTTTTGTAATTACGGGAAAAATCTTCTTGTGTTGAGATTCAGGTAAGACTTGCATTAAGGCAAATTCTATTAAAAAATCAAAATTAGTGGTAATCACCGGATGAGAATTGTTAATCTCCCTTGCTAAGTAGAAATGTATAATATTTGGTTCTGTGATTAGCTCAAAATATTTTAAAAATTCAAGGTTTTTATCAAAATTCTTCTGAATTCTCTCCACCACAAGCTCGTATCTCATTCCTGGAAGTTTTAATAAGGTCTCAATTTCTTCTTTGGGAACGCAATATTCTAATAATATTCGAGAAAATTGTGCGGCTGAGAGAAGTGAGCTTGGAGGGTCCATTGATATCCCCGCTCCTGCTAAGTAGACAAT
>SDNV01000172.1 GCA_004524515.1 Promethearchaeota archaeon | reverse complement strand
CCAATTGAGATCTTTGAACCTGAGGTTGGAGAGAGTTTATTTAATTATTTACGAGAGAAAAAACTAAAATATTTTTCAAATTTAATACCACGTCCAGTTTCATTAACCTTAATTCATAGATTTACTGAGCAGGAACGAGAACAATTCAAGGGGGATTTATTTCACATTTTTAATTTTAAATATTGGGGTAAAAAATGCAGTTTCGAGATATTAGACAACTTCAAAGAGGTATATAGGAAATGGTTAAGAGAAAAATAAGTGGGATAAAAAGAAGAGAAACGGCAATCGAAGGCACTTACAGATATTTTTTGACCACGAATCGCATAATCTCCCATTTAAAGAGAGATCAGGATAAAGCTCTAATCAAGGACCTAATGAAAAAGAAAGCAGATTTGAAAAATTTACTATTATCAACTGCTGCGATTCACCTCTATCATGATATGGATATTAAGGTTAACGAGACAAAACAAGAAAAAAATCAATTAACATTTCAAGCGACTTCAACTTCAGAACAATCCCAAAAACAAATTCTCAAGTCCGAATTTGATATGATTTTAAAGGACTCACTCAAGCTTGAAACTGATATCTTATTTAAAATTATCAATTTAGAAAACTTGTTTATTTCTAATATTATTAAACAAGAAGATATTGAAATTACTGAGAATGAAAAAGAGAACTTACAAAAAATATTAGAAAATGAAATTGAGACTATTTTATTAGATATAATTCATGATTATCCGTCATTTTATTTCTATGATTTTATTGGAGATTTAATAGGGATTACAGACCAAATCAAACAAGAAATCTTGGATGATAGCTCATCCTTTAAAGATCTGTCTATAGAACTTGAAAAAAAATTAGTACGTGAAGAGAAAGAAGATAACTTAATTGAATTATCAACTCTCAACAGAACCATTAATCTGGTAAAAAATATCTTTGAATTTAAATCATATAAAGAACTTCAGACCCAAACAATGCCTGAAAGAATGATTAAAAAAAAAATAATTCAATATGAAACAGAAAGATTACCGATCTCTGCTAAGGCTTTAGAAGCGTTTATTGAGGGAAATAACGTTAAAAGAAAAATGATTGATCTTATAGATGAATCGTTTAAACAAGAGTTAGATTATGACCAATTTGAAAAAAAAATTCTTGATTATATTAGAGAAAAATTAATAGCCCAATTAAGAAAAAGTCCTAATGACTTTATATATTTTCTTCAAAGTCTAAATGAACAAGATTTCCAAGATATCATCTATTTAGTTAACCAGCTTGGTATTTATGATATTTTGAACATAATGGAAATTGATTCCGATATTACTGAAAAAGTAAAGAGCAACTTTATTCGCTATAATATTCAGAAAAACGATATCTTAGAATTACAGAAGGAAGGAAATTTACTTGAAAGAACTATAAAGTTATTATGTGGCTTGAATTCCACGCTAGTAAGAAGATTGATGAATCTCGAGGATTTTGATTTAACCAAAATAGTACTTAAAGATGAATCTCAATATAAGGATCTCTGGAATTTAATTGAGGAACACTTAGGATTTAAAATTAATGACCTAAGAGAATTTGTACAAAAAAAGCAAATTATTGAGGAGTTGTTTTTTAAAGGGCTAAATCTTAATAATTACGATCAAATTTTATTATTGCTTGATTTTGATGATGTATTGAATAGACTTGTTAAAGATATATTTTTATTTATTTTATCTAAGATATTAAGGCAATACTCGAGATTAATTGAATTATATGAAAAAATAACCAATGATAAAGGATTATTCTTGCTAGCTTTGAAAAAAATTGATGGAACTCTAGAATCTGAAGAATGGATAAGAATTAAATTTGAAGAGCTCATCATAAAACGCATAATGAGAAGGCAAGAAGAATTAACCGTCGTTTTAAATGCGCATAATCAAGTTTTTCTAGTAAATGGATTCATATTAGCGCTATTATCAGATAAATCATTAAAAGAAAGCATTTCAGACTTAAGAAATAAACCTAGCAAAATTTATAGTGAAATAAAGCCAATTGCACTGAAAGCAGAAATGCTCTCTCCAATATCATACTGCGTTGCTTATGATTTATTAAAAAGATTTGAAGAATACAATTTCATAAATAAAAGTAAAGCAATAGAAGCTATTGAAACCGAAAAACAAGAGCAACAAGAAAAAATCAAAGCAATTAGGGAAAAACAAGAAGAAAATACATTTAATTGGATTGAAAGAAAAATTACTTCATCACTAATGGGAATAAACAGGCCAGGAATCAACCCAAATCAGTTTTATTGGAACAAGGAGAAGGATACTAGGGTTCTTACAGAATCAATTAAAGTTTTTTCTGAAACTGGAGAACATCCTAGGCAAATGTTTTATAAATTTTATGAAGATGTAGTAAATTTAATAGGACGATTAGAACCGAACTTTAAATTACCTAGTGTTGAAAAATTAAGATTGGATGTAGACGAAATAATAAAGCAAGTGTTATTAAGAAGAATTTCGAGTATCTCTTCTGAGATTGATAATATACTTGATGGAGAGCGTCTCGACATTTCTCAGAAAATTGCAGAAAAAATAGGACAAATTTTAGATAAAGCATTATATTTTAAATTTAAAAGTAAAAGGAAAGCAAGTTGAAATTTAAAAAAATATAAAATGATGCCTTAATTTAAAAAAATAATCATAATTGGAAGATTACTTATGTCTTTTGTAAAGAAAGAAATTGGTTATATTAGGGACTCATTTTCTCAAATTCTTAGGGCTATTTTTATTTTTGTGTTATTCTCTTCGGGTTTAATTTGTGCATTGTTGTTAAGATTAGTAGGGACCAATGGAACATTCATATCATTCATAAGTATCACTATAGAAATCATTATGTTAATTATATCTTATTTCTTGCTCAATAATTTTATAGAAACTACTGAGAAAACCGAAGGGGTAAAGGGTAAAACTAAATAAATCGCTCCCAATCTCTCTCTTTAACATTAACTGATTCTAAAAAGGTCATAATATCTTCAATTAATATCTTCGGGTTATATTCCCAAGCTTCTTCTTTATTGAAGGAAATGCATTTTAAATCTGTGAACCCAAAACGCTCCTTGATAAGGAGCCCATACATCGCTACTTGGGGTAGAGAAACCAAAAAATTACCTTCTGGTTTATAATCTACTACTTTTAACGTTTTATCTTCAAGTTGGATCAGATCGATATGACCAGTAAGGCACGTTTCTTGAGCTTCTTTCCAAATTGGAACCTCGATCGCTACTGAATTCTCATCCTTAATCAATATATTTTTTAAAACGGGATTATGGCCTGGCTTTTTGTGAAAAACACTGTTAAAATTATCGTGTACTTTTTTAGCTAATCTAACTAAATTTGAGTCCTTATCATACTTCTCAATTGTACCTGCCCTAATTAGTTTCTTACTGAAGAATTTTAAATAGTAACTTTCGACACCCCTAATTTTGAACTGAGATACCCGTGGATAATCCTTTGAATTAAAGTATTGATTTGGTACATTACCTTTTAAAACCTCTAAAAAATGGGATCTTAATTTTCTATAAGGGTTATTACTAGACCCGAACCGTAGAACTTGTGGATGAGTTCTTGGACTAAAAAATTGATGATCTCGGTTCAAATAAAATGAATAGGGGATATTTTGATGTATAAATTTTCTTTCACTTAATTTATTCATCTGTTAGTCAATTCATTATAATTTATAAAAATTTAAAAAAAACGCTATTAATGATTTAGTAAAATAAGGTAAAGTGTCTTTAAATTTCATTATACACAGAATATAATAAAGTTTTTAGATTATTAAAAATTCTTTTTTTATGCTTTAAAGGACTTGTAGCCAAGCCTGGATATGGCGTCGGACTTCTAATCCGAAGATCGCAGGTTCGAATCCTGCCAGGTCCGTTTATTCATATTGCATTTAACCATATGCTTAACTAGATTTAATAAAGCAGTCCATAACAATAAGATCAGTACTTGGTGAATATCCCTTTACAACCCTTTGGGATTTAACTGAATCAATTTTAAATCCATTCTCCTCTAAATGATATGATAGTTTCTTTTTGGTGGCTTTAAATGCATTTTTTTTATCACTAAATGAATAAAAATGCAAGATGCCTCCAGAATTCTTCATCGAAAAACAAGTAACGTCTAAAAAGTTAAAATTCATCTCAGGTAAATTCATGATTATCCGATCGATCTGATTATGAATATTATTTCCGATTTGATTTCCTGGTTTAATTAATTGTTTAACGTCAATGTTATAAATGTTAATTTTATCTTTAACCTTATTTATCTCAATATTTTCCTCCAGATATCTAAAAGCTATTGGATTGACGTCAAACGCAAAAATTTGAACTGGATTTTTTTTTGCAATTTGGATTGAAAAGGGTCCGACTCCCGCAAACATATCAACAATTATTTCATTTGGAATAAAAGGCTGATTTGAGATTCTCTCTCTTTCGTAAACCAATCTTGGAGAGAAAAAAACATTTTTAACATCAAGTTTGTAAATAGTTTTATTTTCCTTATGTAATGTTTCAGAGTGATCAATCCCTAAAATTAATCTAAGATCTCTAACACGGAAAGTTCCCGAAACCTCACTTTCTTTTTCATATACTGTTTTAACAGATTTATTAATATCGAGTAATGCTTGGGCGATTTCTTTTTTATAAGAATGCAATTTTGGTTCTTCTAATTTATCCAATCTATCAAATTCTATAATTGCAACATCCCCTATTATATCATATGATTTTGGTATTAGGCTTAAGATTTTCTTAGGTAAAATATCTCTTAAATAACTTGTCATATTTTTTTTCGCTGACTCCAATCTGGGGTTCCCATTCTTTTCTACAATCTTGTAATGGATTTCATTGAGGTCTGGTATCAAATATTTTAAATTATCTGGAATTATAGGGAATTGGATGAAATCACCTTCTTTTTCGATTTTAAAATCAGGATTGACAATTCTTATTTTTCTTAGTTTTTTATGGATTAAATCAAGGAATTTTTGCCCATCTAACTTTTTAATTTGAATATACTTCAATTTTCATCATTTAATTACTAGCGGATTTGAATATCAATTTTACTTGGGTTTGAGGTTCTTTAAGACAAGTAATTATCTCTTTATTAATTTGATTTGATGCTTTAGAACAATTTATTAAAACAGTTCTTCCACAAATATAGTCGCTTTTTCGAAAAACAATATCAGAACGACTTGATAACTCAAGCTTGCGATTT
>SDNV01000044.1 GCA_004524515.1 Promethearchaeota archaeon | reverse complement strand
ATGAGGTTTAATAATGGTTTGATGTAACGGTGAAATAACAAGTCCCTTAATCTGACCATAAGGCAATCTTGCATCAGATTCTCGAGACTTTCTCTCCAAGCTTGCATTTCTTTTATAGGCTGCCTTTCTCTCCCAAGCCTTATATAAAGCTTCAGTATCTGCTACTTTTTCTAATCCAAAATAACCTATACTAATCGGTTTACAAGCGATATCGTTTTTTGTTAGATAAAACGAAAATCCCGTTGTACTACACCAAGTATAGGTTAAACATGCCGCAATCTCCGTACCAAACAAATCTAATGGTTTTATGGCGTTTTTTGGAACCTCTTCATCAGGTGCGATTAACCTAACTGCTACTGGATAAGTAGTAAGTTTTAATTCATTTATTAATGTATTTCCAATTTCTTTATACTGTTCTAAATCATTCATACTTGAGATTACACCTTTAATTATTTAATTTTAAAAAAGAATTTAGTTGGACTTCTATTTATACGTTTTGGTAGAAAATTTCTAAATTTAGAAAATTGAAATCATTATTCAAATTTTGATAAAATAAAGAAGAAATGAGTTTTTAGAAGTATTTTTAAGTTTAAAATTAAATAGTTTTAGTTTTATAAAAATTAATAAAGGATAACAAAGAAATTTTATTTAATGGGAAAAATTAGGAAAGAACTCAGTAAGAGATCTATTTTATTAATCTTACCTATTTTATTATTAGGTATAGTTTTATCTTTTTTAATTGTAGATAGGGCTCAGGGATATGTATATTATGAAAGACTGGAATTTAAGTGCGGAGATGTCGAACTTCATGCCAATTTATACCATCCCACTAAAAAACTTGATTTTCAAGATAAACATCCTTTAGTAATTTATATTCATGGTTTTAGTAGTCAAAAAGATACCGATTTTCGAATTCCTTTAGAATTGACAAAGAGGGGGTTCTTTGTAGCGAGTGTGGATATGCCTGGTCATGGAGAGAGCGCTAATTCGGACTTATTAGATATTGAAGATGATGAGTTTGTAAGCACTCAAATGTGTTCAGAATTATTAGATAAGATCGAGAAATTAAAAATTTATTCTCGAATTGACGAGGATCAAATAGGGTTAATTGGACATTCTTATGGAGGTTATGTCGCTCTGATGAATGGACTTTACGATGACAGGTTCAAAGTAACGGTTTCTTGGGCGGGAGTGGCGGATATAATGAAGCCTTATAAGGGGGTTGACATAAGTGATAGAAAAAAAGACTTACTCCATGAAAATAACCCTGTAGAAGTTATGAATAATGCTTCCAAACAACCTGATAATTTGTTGTTGATTGTTCATAAAGAGGATTACTGGTATAAATATAATAAAAGATTACAGGACCTCACTGATTGTGAATGGGAGGTTTATACATATCCCGTTAGCGGTGTGCAAGAAGCACATTATCTTCTGCATAGGACGGTTATGATTAAAACGATTAATTGGTTTGAAAAAGAATTTTTCGAAACAACGAGTAAAAATGGGCCAATAGAGCTTTCGTATCAATATACTTTTCTCCTTCTCATTTTGGCAATATTATTTGGTATTTTATCAATGTTTTCCATAATCATTTACAGTTCAAAATTTATTATTAAAAAGAGGGACTCAAAATCAATTAAAACAACGTATCAAAACAAAATGTCATCTATATCAGATACTACTTCAGCATCAAGTAAAAAAAAACAAATTATGAGTTTATCTCTATCAATTTTAATTTTTATTAGTTTAATCCTATTAGGCTCTTTCCTTTTAGGAGTATGGGCGGTATTATTTACATCTTTTATCATCATTTTACTCTATTATTTATTAATTAGAAGAAAATTGCGTAAAAAAGAGCCGGATTTAAGTGATAAATTAAGTTTGAAAGATAGAATTAAATCTAAAGACACCAAACTTTCCCTAGTTTATTCTGTTAGCTGCTCTTTAATCCTTTTAGGATTTTATTTTGCATTTTCTTTAGCTTACCCCTTTTGGTTCTATTATCCTCATAGCTTTCTTGCAATCCTTATAGCAATGATATATATTCCTATATACTTAGCACTGGAAATCTTTTATCGGAAAATACTTTTTCCGTCATTAAAATTCGTTAAATCAAGCAAAAATCAAACTTATATCATAAGCGGCATCACTGTGTTCGTTCAAATCATTTTATTATTCCATACATTACTTTATTGGAGTTTGCCTGTTTTAATTGTTACAAGCGTAGCATTTATGATAGTATCAATAATCAATGGAATTATATACCAAAAAACGAAAAGGTTGGAAGCCACAGTTCTAAATTCTTTTATAATCATGAGTTTATTTTATGGTGCGGCCTGGTCTTTCATTTTAAACTTAATATTAATAATAAGCTAAATAAATTAAAATTACAAGAGATTACATTTGTAATTTTCTCAGAATTCCCGCGTTAAACAAAGAAAAAATAAAACATTAAAGTTTTTTATGAAACTAATTAGCAATTTTAATATTGGAGCTTGGACTCAGAATTAAATAATGCTCTCCAATCCTCCCTATAGATCCTCCGCGCTTATTTAAGAAACTCTTAATTTCTTCGATTGCTTGTTTTAAATCTGTGAGGGTTCCACAATTTTTAAGAAGATTTTGTGCATCGACAATCAACACATTTCTTCTCAATAATTTCTTTTTAATATCTGGGACTTGCTCAATTGAATTTAATTCATATTTCTTAATGATATAATTCTGAATAAACGCAGGCAGCTCCAAATAATTCTTATCTTTTGAAAATCCTAATGTTTCATGAGGAGAACCACTACTTAAAATATCATCATTTTCTTTTTTCCATAATTTCAACGTATTCACATCATAACCTTTTTTTATAGCATTTTATACTACAAGTAATAATTAATACCGACCATATTTAAAGAAGAGAAGTATCGAGATGTGTTCTCTGAAAATATAGGTATATGATGTAGAAGATAATAGGAGTAATATTGAGGTATTATAAGAAAATTATAAATCAATCCTCAAAATTCCCTACATTTTTTTAAAATTTATAATTTGATTATGTTCTTTTTCCTATTTTAAAAAAAATAATACCCAAATATTATTCATTTTAGTCATTTAGAATTTAGAATTAAAATATGCTTCATTTGTAATGGATGTGCAATTTATATTAGTAATTAAAATCTATTATTATTATTACGAAAAATAATTAATGATTAGTGTTAATTCAAAACAAATTTAAACGAAAAGGAATAAAAAATGAGTGAAAAAATAATTGTTGCGAATAAGGGTTTAGTGAAAGCAGATTTTAATTTTTGGGTCGGGAGATACATGGATAAATTCTATGACGGCTTAGAACAGAAGAAAATAATAGGAAACAAATGTACTAAATGCGGAGCTGTATTTGTACCTCCACGTCAATTCTGTGGCAAATGTAATATAACTCTTCCGCTTGATCAAAACTGGATTGATTTACCCGATACGGGAATATTGAAAAATTATACTATGACCCCTTATAAAGTAAGTGATAGAAGAGAAAGAAAAGTAAAAGATCTGCAGATAATCGGAATGATTCAAATTGATGGAAGTAATACGGGAATCGTATACAGACTCTTGGATATAAACCCTGCGGAAATACAGACAGGTATGAAAGTAAAAATTCAATGGGAAGAAAAAACAAAAGGAGACCCTTCAGATATTAAGGGTTTTGTGAAGGTGTGAGGTGAAAAAAAAGTGGAAAAAGTTGGAATAGTTGGATATAATCAAGTTAAATTATATTCTGATGCGAATTATGGCCGATATGAAATGATTTTTGAAGCGGTTAGGGGGGCAATTGATAAAGCTGGTTTGAAGAAAAAAGATATTACTACAGTCATTTCATGTACAAACGATTATTATGACGGAAGAACAATCTCAAATTGTTTTACTGTTGAAGTAGGAGGGGGTTATTTAGCAGATGAAAGTAAATGTGAAATGGATGGAGCTCATGGTGTATTATATGGATTAATGAGAATTTTATCGGGTAATCATAAATTAGCGGTTATATGGGGTGGAAGTATGCCATCTTGTTATCCATATCATTCTGCTCGTTTATATGAAACTGACCCCACCTGGGAAAGACCTCTCGCATATGTTAATGATATCACAGCCTGTGGATTTCAAATGAGAGCATATATGGAAAAATTTGGAGTAAGTAAAGAAGAAATCGCGAAAGTAGCTGTTAAGAATAGAAAAAATGCTGCAAAGAATCCATTGGCGCTAGCAGAGGCTCAAAATGCCAATCTAACAGTCCAAGATATATTGAATTCTGAGATTTATTCTGATCCTCTAACTGAGTTAATGGTTGCTCAACCCTGTGATGGAGTAGCCGCAATTTTATTGGCCCCAGAAAAGCAAGCTTTAAAAATAACAGATAATCCTATCTGGATTACTGGAGTAGGTTATAATCAAGAAACTTATTATTTAGGTGACAGAGATCTTTCAATCAGTAAATCTATGGAACTTGCTAGTAAAATGGCTTTAAATGCTGCAGGAATTAAGGATCCTAAAGCTGAAATTAACGTTGCAGAAATTTCGGAACAAACCGCTTGCGAGGAACTCATCCTTACCGAAGCAATTGGGTTGGCTGAGAAGGGAAAAGCTACAAATCTAAATACTAATATAAGCGGCGATTTACCGGTTAATCCATCTGGAGGAGCCATCGGAGGTAATCCCCCTTGTGCTACGGGATTAATTAGAATTATTGAAGCCGCTAAACAACTTCGAGGGGAGGCAAATGGATATCAAGTTAAGGGAGCAAAAAAAGCAGTTGCTTCAGGGCAAATAGGGATGTGTGCTCAAAATAACATATTATTTGTTTTGGAGGGGAGTAAATAAAATGGGTAGACAAGTAGCTGTAGTGTCAGCAGGATTTAGTGAACATGCTTCTAAAAGATCTGATGTGAGCATGCCAGAATTAGTTAATGAAGCAATTATGAATTGTCTAAAGAAAGTTCCAAGTGTCAGTTTAGAAGATATAGATGCGTTTGTTACTGGAAATATGCCTGCTTTTGAAGGTGCCAATATACCTGAATTGTGGAGTACTGATTGGATGGGCGCAAGAAATAAACCATTAATGCGCGTAACTACTGGAGGGACTACGGGAGGTACCGTAGCTATCGCAGGCTATTATAATGTTACCGCAGGTTTTCCAGGTATCGATACAGTTTTGGCAATTGCGTATGAGCAACAGTCCCAGGGAGACACCAGTGTTGGTCTTGCAAGCGTAGCGTATGGAGAGATATCGATTCTTAATACTTTAGGAATAGATTATGATCAACTTTCACGTATATTAAGTGCTGGGGCAGCAATTGGTGTAGCAGCTTATCAAGCAACCAATTACATGAGTAAAGCAAGAATAACAGAAGAAGATCTGGCTAGAGTTGTGGTTCATAATAGAAGAATGGCTGCCAAAAACTGGTGGGCCCATTTGAGAATGCCTGATCTTACTATTGAAGATGTTCTTGATACCCCTTATGTTCAATATCCATTACGGTATGGGATGCTTTGTCCAGCATCCGACGGAGCATGTGCTATGTTATTCACAACCGAAGAAAAAGCGAAAGATATGTGTGATATACCAGTTTATGTGAATGGTGTAGCAAGTGTAGCTAATGAATCTGCTGTACTTGGTTATGACGGTAGTGGATCTGCACAAGTTGACCCATCCGCCCAAATTGGTGCGATGAGATCATCCGAATTGGCTTATGCTCAAGCAGGGATTTCTTTTCCGCGAAAAGAAATTGACTACGCAGAGGTATATAGTCCTTTCCCTAATCAAGAACTCATGTGGTTAGAGAAATTGGGATTATTTGAAGAAACAACGGCGCCTCAAATGTATGAAAATGGTACTACTGCTCTGGATGGGGATTTACCAGTTAATTGCTCGGGGGGAGTTAATTCCACCAATGCAATTGGAGCATCTGCCATGGAACGTCCTGCCTGTGCGGCATTGCAGATAATGGGTAAAGCCGATAATCAAGTGCCTAAAACAGTTCATACCTCTATCGGTCACGGTTGGGGAGGGAGTTTGAATCTATGCACTCTCATGGTAATGTCAGATGAACCGCAAAGAAAATGGAGGTGAATCTAAAAAATGTCAAAATTAACTCAAAGAAAATCCTTAGATTATATTAAAAAGGAATATATAAAAACGCGTACAATGCCAGGAAGTTGGTACTTATCCAGTTATAAGTATAAATTCAATATTACGCATATGCAACCGATGTTAGACAAATTAAAAGAGAAGAAGCTCATTGCGAATCAATGTTCTGGATGTAATAGAGTGTTTTTTCCTCCCAGACTTGTTTGTGGTCAATGTTTAGTTAAACCAGATAGATGGGTGGATATTAGAGATACTGCTCAGGTTGCCACATATGCTATAGCATATCTTAAGAGTCCAGATACTGGAGAAATTGAAGAGAAACCTATGATTTTAGTTCGCCATGATGGTGCTGATACGTGTTCAATAGCAGAATTAGCCCCAGGCGTCAATGTTAAAGACACCTATATTGGAATGCCAATTAAAGCACATTGGAGAGATACCATTAAAGGGGGATTAATGGATATAGAGTATTATGACCCCGTGGAAGATGATGCAAGGGACGTCAAATAACCATTAAAATTATTTAATTTTTTTTTTCATTCTTTTTTTGATATAGCTTTTTTATTTCACTAATTTTTAAATTTTAGAGAACATAAAATCCGATTTTGAAAGAATATTGGTTCTCAAGCCATCCAAAATATTAATAGAAAAAGAATCAAAATTATAAATAAAAATCATTGTAATTGAAATTTTGTAGAGGAAATTATTTAATATTCAGAGGGTATAATAATGTCGGACGATTTAAAATTTGAGGAATTGATTAAGAAAAGGGGTCCAATGACAGAAAGGGATGAATATATGCACGATTTTGCGAAGGAATTGGGTAATTTTCCGCGCTACCATAACGAAAGTTGGTACTTTAACTTTATTGATCGTCCAAATAAGGTTTATTTCGTTACAAGATTATCACTACACATGGATAAGAATAAATCACGACTATTATTACTTTTAATCATCGATGATAAGGATAAAAGCTATTATAATGAAATTTCGCTTGAAAAAATGCCCACCAATTGGGAATTTGATGATAAATTAAAATATTACTGTGTTAAGCCAATGGATGAATGGAGAGTAAAATATGAAGATAAAAATGTTATTTTAGATATCAATTTTAAGGGAAGGTTCCCTGTATTTAATTTAGCGGAAGTTGAAGATCCCAAAACTATTCTCGAGAAATATGGAGAAGAATTGCTTAAAATAGCAGCGCAAGAACATTATGAACAACCTATGATAGCAACAGGTAGCTTGGGTTTAAAGAAAAGAGGGGAGGTATTTGAATCGCGGGATATCAAAGCTTATGGTCATCGGGACCATAGTTGGGGTATTAGAAAATGGGTTCAAATCGATGCTTGGAATTGGGTTTCTGCCCAGTTTGAGGATGAAACCATTAATTTCGTTAAATCAGATCTTTTAGGAAAGTCCCCTCAATCAGGTGTGATTTATTCTAAGGGTAAAGAGAATGAAATAATCGAAAAAATAGAAGTTAACACAAAAACAAAAGAAGATGGAAAGACTCCTATTTCTTCAACGTTCATTTTAACCGATAAAAAGGGGAATAAAAGAACCTTAGAATCAAAAACAATTTATTCAAAGTATTTACCTCTTAAATCTCGAACTGGAATTACCGAAATCTTTGAGCAAGTAGCGGTTTTTACATGCGATGGAAAAGAGGGTAATGGTATTTCGGAGTATTTAATCTCAACCCGCGATTAAACTTGTAAGAAATAATAAAACGGATCCGTCTTTTGAATTTTCCTTCCTATTAGCACCCTTTGCATAAATGGATGACCTCCGTTCCATCTTTTCAGATGCTCAATATAATTCGTTATTTTTTCTTTATTCAATAAATCCGTTTTAAAAGGGTTGTCCCATACATAGTCATTAGCCCAAGTCCAATCAAATTCATGTTCTATTCCTGCATAACTTGCACACAGTGCGCCACAATTATTAGCATAGAGGCTAGTCCCCAGCATTAATTTTTTAACGAAATCCCATTTCGAATATTGAACATATAATTCTTTAGCTGCATTTTTCGCAAAATCATTCAAATCCTCTAAAATGTCAAGCGATAGGGATATTATCTTGCCCATATTGTTGGGATAACGAAACTGTTTAGGATGGACTAATTCTTTGGACCAAATTCCTATCGAGGTTATATTGGATGAATAATCTGAGGGATCTGCAAATAACGTGCTCCAATCGTTAAACTCAATTTTATTCATATTTTTCAAAGTCATTCCAAATATTACATTAGGGATAGCTGAAGGGTTAGATATTTTTTGAGGTAAATAACTAGAAACATCCAAACCGAAAATTTGCTTGCCCGTGTATAAATATTGAAACTCTTTAAATATTAATGGATCAGCACTTCCCTCAAAATAATAAGGACCATGCTCAGATATGCCCGCTCTACATTCACCTTGAAAAAGAAAGTTAAAAATGGTTAATTGAGCAATTGTTTGTCTAAGTTTTTTAATAATTTCTTTATTGTGATTAGTAATAGGAATCATTTGATCTCTTAAACTATTAATATAATCATCAGGCAAAAACACGATTTCTTTATTCTGTACCGTAAGCGTTCCATCATTGAGATAATTAGGGCTAAGCCGTCTCCAAAAGTCAAGTATGAATTTAGTTTCTTTTTTCTTATTTTCGGGCTCTATAATGATATTTTGATTAGTTTTTTTCTTATAATAATTATCATGAATGACCGCTGCACGACCCTGTAAATATAACATGGCAATTGAATAAAATGCCAACTGATTTAATGGAGCACATAAAGTTTTTGATCGTTTGGCAATTGTCTCTGGAGAAATTTTACTCGCAACTTTTCTCAAGATGTTATACTGATAGGATTGGTCATATAAAATATAACATGCTGTATTAATATAATGCATTACTGGAAAAATTTTACTCTCAAGAGCAGCATCTCGAATTGTTATATTACTTATCATACTTTTTGAAAAAAAAGCAATTAGTTCATTAGCTTCCTCATCACTTAGATCGCCCAACATATAGAACTCACTTCAAATGTGGAATAATTTGAGGCTTTACTTTAAATTAATTTTTAGTATTTAATGAATTACTTTTCTTACATTATTTTTAATATTTTCCTCTGAGATTTATTCCACCATTATATTTTTTCCGAAAAAATTTGTTAAAATTTTAAAATTATAAACTAGATATTCAATTTATGGAGAATGATTCAAAAAAATTTCTTGATTTTGTAAAAAGCCGGAGAAGTATCAGAAATTTTATATTTTCGAAAATATATAAAGATACCATTTTAGAAATCTTGGAATTCGGGCGTTGGGCTCCTTCAGGTATGAATAATCAACCATGGAGGGTTCATATTGTTATGCATGAGAAAGTCAAGACTATGCTGGCAGAATGTACAAAATACGGGAATATTATTGAAAGTGCATATGTTAATTTAGTGATATTTTTAGATTTAGAAAAAGGATATAATAGAGTAAAGGATATACAAGCTATAGGGGCTTTTATGCAAAATATCCTTCTTGGAGTTCATGCTCAACCTGACTTAGGTGCAGTTTGGATAGGAGAAATTTTAAATCAATCCGAAAAGGTGAATGAAATCTTTAAATTAGATTCTAAAAAATTCGAATTGATGGGTGTCATTTGCATCGGAGAGGTTGATCAAGCAATAGAGCAGAGAGCAGGAAAAACGAGGGAGAGAAGACCCATAGATGATTTTGTGGATTGGTATTAACTCAAATTTATGATCTCTTTTAATTAAAGTCTTTTTGTTTTATATTCCGTTTAATTTCTAAAAAAAATTTATATGCTAAATTGTCTTTATTTTTTATTATGGAAATCCAGACCATAAATCTCTTAGACTCAATTAAAGGTAGAAAAAGTATAAGGAATTTCACATTTAAAAAATTAACCCAACAAATTATTAATGAGATTTTAGAATGCGGAAGGTTTGCATTGGAAGAAAATATTTCACAGCCTTATCGTGTAAACGTTGTCACTCATCCCACAGTTAAGATGATGCTTGCTGAAATCTCAACTGAACATGCTGATATTTTTGAAACGGCATCATGCTGTTTCGTAATTTTTCTAGATTTAAAGAGAACTGATAATAGAATAAAGGATCTTCTAGCAATTGGAGCATTTATTGAAAATATACTCTTGGGAGCCTATGCCATTCCAAAAATAGGGGCCGTTTGGTTAGATATTGATCTTAATAAAAAGGAAAAGATTAGCGAAATTTTCAAATTAAGTACCAAGAATTTTGAATTTATTGGTATTATCGCGATTGGCGCAATTGACGAAGAAATTGAAAAGGCTAAACCTCAAAAACGAGTAAGTCGAAGAACTATAGAAGAGTTTACAGATTGGTTTTAGAATGATACATTCTTGAAAACATCAATAATTATTGTTTTCAGGGCGTTTTTATTAAAGGAAAAAAAGAAAGGATCTGGTTGATTTATGTTGTATTATCGTTATAATTTAAAATTTCTTTTTATTTTGAATGCTTTAAATCTTGTAAATCTTTACGAAAAAATTCGTTTCCATAATGCGTGAATAAAATTGCTGCTGGATTATGAGGTGCCGACCTATCTTTCGCTATTAATGTTGTAACCGGAGCCTCTGAAAGATGAGTAAAAGTAATATCATGTCCTACACATAAACCAATGATAATATTCATATCGGTTTTTGCTTTATTTAGTAAAAGTGCCTGGGCTGCAGGATTGCAAGTAATCCAGCCAATCATATAACCTGTCTTAGAATGCATTGTGTACTCTTCTGGTACTCCAACATCTTTTTTCTTAACTGCTCCTGTTTTACAACATACACCGCAAACCTCAAAACCATATTTCTCCAGTATTTCAGCTACTTTTTGTGCTTCAGAGATTAAACCTACACAAAAAGCTATTCCCAATTTATTATAATCCATTCCTTTTGCGTATTCAATAGTATCTTTCAAACGTGGCCAATGGATATAGCCCTTTGCTTCTACTGTTGAAGCAACTCCCGTAGATTTTTTTACAAATTCATCATTCTTATAGAGTTCTTTAGCCTGTTTTTCAATTTCGGGACTAATTTTCATAGGGCAGTTATCCAATATTTTACTCGCTCGGCCAACTGTGCAATAATTAATACTATTACATTTATAACAAGTAGGGTCAGCGTATTCTTTTTTTTCTTTTTTTATTACCTTTTTATTATCTGAATTCATTTTTTCTTTTATGAAATAGTTATTTTCTTAATAAAATGATTAATTTAGTTTATAATCGTGAATGATATTAAATTAATTTTTCAATTTAAAAAAGAATTTTTGATATCAAAAAACTAGTTCCGATTAAAATTATTGGAGCTTAAAAATAAAGTATAACCAAGAATGAATTATTGGAGAGAACGTGTGGCCTAGCCAATAAAAGAGTTCAAGCCAATAAAAAGAGGTTCCAAAAAGAAATAGAATAGCATAAAGAAATCCAAAACCAAAACCAGCTATTACATCCGTAGGAAAATGCACTCCTAATATTAACCTTGTAATTGCCATTATTCCATCTAATATTACAAAAATTAACAAAATAATCCAACTTTCAAAATTAAACGCAATAAGGATACCAAAAAATAAGAAAAAAGCAACATGTCCGCTTGGAAAAGATTTATTTTCTTTTATCAAATCATCATGTTGAGCTACGCCTTCTTTTTCTAATTTTATAAACGGCCGATTACGGCTTACAAGTTTATAACGAATTAATATATGTATGATAACGCTTTGTATACCTCCCCCTGTAATTAAACAAAAGAGATCGTAATCTTTTGTAAGATACCCATATACTGCTAAAAATAACCAAAATAAACCCCAGAAATAGATATTGCCAAAAAAAGAATAGATCTTAGCAACTTTAATAACTTTTTTTTTCTTTAGTTTTTGACTTTTATATATCTGTAAAAATACCTGGTGATCATATTTTTCGATTTTAGAGATTAATTTTACATTCAAGTGTATTCGATAATGTCTTTGATATTGCTATATGCAGATTTAAAATTTTTATAAACATATTTAAATTTTTTGCGAACATTAATCGTCTATTTGTGATGAAATTGAATTAATTATCCATAATAAGAACCAATTTTCACTCTGATATAATTGTTAAAATTTAAAAGTTTAATTTAATCATAAAATTTACATAGAAAATTTTAAAAATTATGCCCCTTCTGAATGACTGGTTGATTTTTTTTAAAGATGCTTCACAATCAAGGAAATGGTTAATGAATGATTACGGAGAGAATTACGAACATATTGAATGTAAAAGGCAGATTATAATAGAGCTATTACATCTTCATAAAAGATGCTTTGGTAATGAGGAGGTAAAAATTATAAGAGTTCCAGGCAGAATAAATCTAATGGGACGGCATATTGACCATCAAGGTGGAAATGTGAATCTCATTGCTATTGATCAAGAAATATTTCTCACCGCATCACTAAGAGAGGACCACAAGATACTCGCAAATAATATTGATAAAATTAAATTCGATAACTTAGAAATAGACTTTTCTAATTTAAAATTTAAAGTTCAAGAAGATTGGATTGATTTAATTAATAATGAAAAATTTCTACAGAAATATAGATCAGTAAGCGGAAGTTGGGCAAATTATATTAAAGCAGCTTATTTAAGACTTTTAAATTTATATGGGGTAAAGGAGGTACATGGAGCAAACCTTTGTGCATCTGGAAATATTATGATTTCCGCAGGATTAAGCAGTTCTACCGCATTAACTATGGGCACCTTTGAGATATTAACCAAATTAAATAACATAAATCTTGGAAAAGAAGATATAATTAATTTGTGTGCTGAAGCGGAATGGTTTGTAGGAACACGAGGAGGTTCAGCAGATCAAGTAGCCATCAAACTTTCTAAGCCTGATCAAATAATCCATGTAAAATTATTCCCTCTTGAAATTTTAGATTGGATAAAATTTCCTGATAATTATGATCTCTTAATCTTTAATTCTAATATAATTGCTGATAAGTCCGGTTCTAAGAAAGATCTCTATAATGAGAAGGTTTTAGCATATGAAATCGGATTTCATTTAGTTAAAATGAAATTTCCTCAGCATGCTTCAAAATTACAGTATTTAAGAGATATTAATCCCGAAAATTTAGGAGTCAATCCAGCCGATATTATTGAAATCTTACGAGAAATTCCCGAATATATAAAATTTCAAGATATTAAAAGAATATTGGGAGCAAAATGGGATGAATTAAAACAAAAATATCAATTTAACACTCCTCCATCTGAAATACCTGTAAGAAAGATAATGGCTTATGGCATTGGCGAATGTGAAAGGAGTAAGCAATTTTATAATTTTATTAAAGAGGGTGATTTCTATTCGGCAGGAAAATTGATGAATATCTCCCATGATGGGGATAGAATATTAAGGTTTAAGGATAATTTAAAGGGAATCTCCTATGATAATGAAATGAGCAGTGATACACTTCATACCTATTATAAAGAGAACATTAGTTTGTATCAGATACCCGGTGGATATGGAGCGTCTATTCCTGAAATTGATTTTGTCATCGATATATCAAAAACCTACGCGGGAGTATTAGGAGCTCAATTATCAGGAGCAGGTATGGGAGGATGTGCTATGATATTGGTTAAAAAAGAACAATCTGAGAAAATCAGTAACTTAATTAATGAAAAGTATAGAAATAAATTTGGAAGCTCTTGTATAATTTACAAATGTAAACCAGTAAAAGGGCTTTCCGTATATGATAAGATTTAAAACCAAATTATAATTCTTCACGCAAATAAGAAATATCTAAAATGCCGATATTCGATTCTTCTTCAAAAAATTGGTCGAAACAATTACAACACGGAATTCCGATATCGATTTTGAATTTTTTTGATTTTTGAGACAAATCCATATTATTAATTAAATGATCTCGAAGAGCTTTATTATTTTCATCATTATAAAAATTTGTAAGATAATCGATATGGTTTTTTTGACCACAAATTGGGCATGTATCAAATTTTAAAATAAACTTTTGTAATAAATTGAGTTCAGAAAACTTTCCTTGAATATTTCTTGTAAGTTGAAAACAATGGTCGCAAGGTACTCCAAAATAATAGTCAGGAGAGTTTAATAAGTCTAAAGATTTCACATCATTCATTTTTTTTAAGAGAATCTCTTTAAAATAACGATATTTTGAATTAAAGAATATATTTTCACATGTTATCTGAGTAGACTGTTTTTTCAAGCAGATGGGACACTTTGAATAGAATTTTCTAAATTTTTTATATTCCTCTAAAACTTGGTTTTTAATCTTAGCGATACACGTTTGTAAACAAACACTCTTTACTCTTTCAAAAGTTTTATGTGATAAAAAATAATGTGTACGGTTAGCTGAATCCACATATCTATCTAACTCATTTATAATTTCATATTGCTCAAAAAACTTTAGTATTATCCTTTTTGCTTTATTATAAAATTCTCTTTGAAGTTTATCATAAGACGGAATATTCGAATAGAGTTTTTCAAAATGTTCACTATGGATACAATAATTAATGAGTTCTGAAAGATTATATTCATATTTGTGGTTTAATTTTACCTTCCTCAGTTCATTAAAGAATTTCACTTTTATAAATACAGGTTCGTAGGGAAGTGTTTTTTTTAATTTACTAATTTTTCTAGAATAAAGCACGTTTAAAAATCCTAAGCTATTGGGTAAGGATTCATTCCAAAGTAGATTATCAATTTTTATAAAATTAATGCGCGGTAAGTTTTCTTTTTTATAATTAAATAAATCTCTTAAGAAACTTAGTGACTTCTCATCCGATTGATCCAAATAATAGTTTTTTGCTTTTTTAGCTAAAAATAAGTCTAATTTCGTTATATGAGTTAAAAGCATTATGATCTCATGACAAAACGATTCCCAGACGAACCTCTTCAAAGATCCATAATTTATTCTTTTCCATCTTTTAAACCCTAATTCAAATATTTTTGAAAGAAATACCAATATCGTTCTATCATTAAAATTATATTCATAAACCGCAGCTTTTAGATATCCTCTTTGATTTTGATGCCATTGTTTGCCTCCAACAAGAAACTTAATTCCTTTTAATACTTCATTTAGTCTTTCTATTGCATCATCATCGAATTTATCTAATATCGGGTTTAGCATAGATGAATTAACTAAATTATTAGTATCGATAAAAAATTTACACCGATTAGGATAGTATATTGTATTTTTGAGTGTTGACATTCTAATTTTCTCAAACTATTTCTTAATGAAAACAGGGTTTAATTTTAAAACATTATTATTTTCATTAATATCTTAATGATTATTATCTATTTTTAAGTTTTAATTTTGAGTAATTTATTTCTCAATAAACTTTCCAAATAAAAATATAAAGTCTTAGCGCTCTTAAGAAAAAATTAAGTTAATTGCTCTTCAAGCTTTTCTGGATAAATAGGTATAAGTAATTCATTTTTAATTAAGTCATCAATAAGAAAAATTATTTCATCAATTCTATAATTCATCTTTTTATGAGCACTATTCAATAAATCCTCAAGGTTTATAATCCGTTTAGGTTTATGCGAGATATGTTTTGCTATTTTGTACAATTTTTTAGACTCTTCTAAAACGTTTTTGCCTTTTATAGATCCTAACTTATGAGGCAATTTCAGGCTTAGATGAAAACTTTCTTCAATAATATCATCCACAGTCTTTCTAGTGATTGATTCTTGTAGAAAGATGGTGACATCCCCCTCATACCTAGAATAAAGATTTCTTACTTTGCCTCCAAAATGGTTTTCAAATTCAACAGAAAAATTATGTAAAGCTTCCCTTGTATATCTTGTAGGGATTTGATTTAAAACAATACTAATCCATATTTTATTTCCTGCTCGAGTAAGAAGATATTTTCCCTCGAGAGTAGCATGTTCAAATTCTCCTTCAGTTTCAGGCAATTCAATGATTCCATGCTCTACTGCTGTACGAAAAAGTTCAATAAATTGAGGATCTAAACCCATACCATAACCTGACTTAATATATATAATTCCATGGCTGTCTCTATGCGTTATGATTACATATTCAAGAGATAATGCTAGTGAAAAATACTCTGAAATTTCATTTTCACCCATCTTATGTCAAAGCTTTGTTAATTGTAATCTTATTTATAATTTACGATTGTTTCGATTTTAAGTTTTCAAATTTAGTAATAAAAGAATTACAGTAGTATTTTACAATATTTTACGTTGACTTATTACCAATTTAAATAAAAATTCTAAGCCTCTGAGAATAATTATTCCACAAAAATCATTAAATTCTTATAATATTGTCTATTTTACTCTAGGAATTATTAAAATCTCATAATAAAAAAATAAATGAGAAAATTATAATGGTAAAAATACGTGAGAAGCTTATTAAATACCCCCTCTTAGGATCAATTGTCTTAATGGGATTGTTTGGTTTGTTTTTGTTTGGATCCACAATTCTAAGTATTATTTTATTCGGATCCTCATCGTTTTTAATGTTTACAATCATGCGATTTATTATTATATTTATAGCACTTATGATCTTATTTTTAATTATCACTCCATTTGGTTTACATCTTCCAAACGGTAAGGAATCTTTTGATGAATGGAAAGAAACCATAGGTCTTAGCGTTTATAAACCTTTAAAAAGAAATATCCTACTTGGATTACTGTTATTTGCAGTCACTAGTCTATGTGGATGGATTTTTATTATAATTTTTGGGGTTTATATTTTTAGTCCAAATGCGATTTTTGGTTCACCACAATCAGGTAATCTCGGTTTTTTAATATTCATAACTGCTTTAAGACCTGGTATTTGGGAGGAAGTTATGTTTAGAGGAATTATTTTGACTCTTTTAGCTAAAAAATATTCAGAAAAAAAATCTGTTATCATTTCAAGTATACTATTTGGATTAATGCATCTATTTAATCTACTTTCTGGTGGAAATATAATAATCACTGTTATCCAAGTTATCTACGCAACATTTTTTGGAATCGTATTTGGATATTTGTTTATTAAGACCAAAAGTCTCCTGCCCTGTATAATCACTCATTATTTAATTGATTCTTTAGGTCAATTATTCGCATCTGCGAGTGTAACCAATTTCTTTAGTTATATTATGATTACAATTTTCGGTTTTGGACTTATTCCTATGATTTTAAATTTAATATTAATTAGATATTTAGTTAAGTCAGAAGATAGCATTTAAAAAAAAGCTTAGAGTTTTTTCTAAATTAGGTCCATCTTTTTTTTCTAATTTGATTAAAATTCTTAAGCTAATCTGATAGAGGGCCATTCAATCCTCTGCTGTTTACATTTTGGACATTTTGAAGGAATTTTTAACGCATCTTTCTTCAACCGAAATACATAGCCACATGCATTACATAAAGGAGGTGATATTATTAGCCTTAAATCATCATTCTTTAACGTTTTAGCAATGCTCGTGATATCTCTAATTAAGCTTTTTTTGCTGGGGTATTCGAATTCTTTCATTATACTTCTTAAATCAATACTAACTTGATTATCTTTTAGAATTCTAATTAACCTCTCACGTTTAGTCTCCCATATTACTGAATCATCCATCATTAATGCCTAATTGATTTAAAACATATTATAATTATAAGAGAATTTTAAAAAAAATATGGAGGGAGGGAGATTTGAACTCCCGAAGGCCTATGCCACTGGATCTTAAGTCCAGCACCTATGATCGGTCTTGACCCATTTTTTCAAGCGACCTGTGGCCTTTAATTGCTTCAAGTCAATAAAAAATTGACCATGTTCCCGAAATCGATTCACTTGGTAATCGATTTACTCGGTAATCCCTCCAAAAATGGCTCCTATGTTAGTTTCCGATATGCTACTATTATTATTAAAGTGTCGCAACCAGATGTGAGAATTTTGATTTTGTTGTTATATTGTTGTATAAGGGAAACAATAATCAAAAATTGTACTTTAATTTAAATTTTACTTTGCCTATAGATTTAAATAATAACAACATATTTAATTAATAAAAAAGTTTAATTCATAATATATGCTTGATTAATTTGGATTCATTTCTTTTTTAATTAAACTTAAAAGGTGCATAACAGTTCCGATCGGAATCTTAATCATAAGATGGGACAACGAGATAGGACCTATAAATGAAGGATTTTATCCAGAAAACTTGAAAATAACGAATAATTTACTCACCCAAGTTTATAGCTCTCATCGTTATCAATCGTTAAAGCCTGGTTTTGCCTCAATTTCGCTAAAAAACAATAAAGTAGTTTCTTTTTTTTCTGGAGTAGGAGAAGATTTTATTTCTGTTGAGAATTATGTAATTGCACTATTGCTTCGACGCGATGAAAAACCTCATAAGTATCGAGAGGTTTTGAAGAAAATTGCGGCAGAACTTCTTGATAAAATACCAGATGGATCCTATATGAAAGCCTTGCCAGATTTATACAAAGAATTAGCTAAAGTTTAAATAAGTGCTTTATATTTTTTGATAATTCGATCTTTCTGTATAGATTCGGCTATAAACACAAACTCTTTCTTGAGTTTTAGTTAGATAAAAAGAAAAAAGAATAATTACAATTACTCAAAATGTTTAGCACTGATTTTGCCAGTTTCATCTAATTCAATTAATCCGGCATTTTCTAATCTTTGAACGTCTTTTTTCACCACAACTATAGGAGATCCTACCGCTGCTCTAAGATCCTCCAAGGATATATGTCCTACTTCTACAATAATGAAAAATGCTCTGAAAAGGGGGTCTTCTTCCATTATAGGTTTTAATCCATCAAGATAAGATATTTTAGAGATATTATCTTCTCTAAACAGTCTTAAATCTTCCATTTTTGCATTTAGGATTTTAACTTTCTCATCCAATTCTTTATTTAGTCTCTTAATCTCATCAGTAGCTTCATTATTTTTTTCAGTTAATTCATTTACTTTTTCCACCAACCCATCGTATCTTTCAGCCATATCCTTTGCTTCCGCTAATTTTTCGTCATATTCTAACTTTTGGTCTAATAATTGAGATTCTAATTTAGTAATCTCTGAATTTAATTCCTTTCTTTCCTCGGAATGTTGGATTTTCAATTCTTCAATCTCTTTTCTCGTTGCTCCACCCCTTTCTGCTTCCTCTAATCTTTTTATTAGTGCTTTAGCAGTGGTTTCTGCTTCAGTATATTTGTTTGATAACGTTTTTATGGTTTCATTTTTAACCGTGATTTCCGAATTTTTCTGTGCTAATTCTTCCTTCAATTTTCCTATAGTTTCAAGAGCTGCCTCTACTTTAATTTGAGTAGGGTTCATACGATTTTGAATTAACTCTAATTCTTTTTGAGCTTGAGCTAATAACCCCTTAGTATGTTCCAGTTCTAATTCTTTTTCATTAATCTGGGCTCTCTGGGTACCAATCATTTCTCTTAATTCCCGGATATCATCAGGAATATCTACCATTTTAGAGAGCTTTTCCTTTTGCTGGTCTATTAAGGAGGTTTGATCGGCGATAATCCTTTTTTGTTTATCAACCAGCATTGTTAAACGTTCGATTTTTTCCTCCATACGGGCTTTTACATCCTGTTTGGATTCAATATCATCTAATAACGATTTTGTATCTTTTTTTGTCATCGCTAATCCATATAATTTTAATTTTTGAGTAGTATATTATAAATTTTGTACTTGAACTTTTATTTATTTTTTTCTAATAAAAATCATATCTTATAATAGAGGTATATTTTATATAATTATGCTAATCGTAATTAATTTTAATTGTATTGCACTCACGCTTTAAAAAGGTGATGATTCTTTTCCATCATATATTTTGAAGATAAAAAATTAAAACTATTCGTTCTCATATCTTTTAATCTTTCAAAAAATCAAGCAACCATTTCTTTAAATTCAATTAATTTTTTCAATAGTGAAAAGGACCTTTTAACACATATCGAAAAAAATAAACTTATTATAGCAAAAAAGAGCAATTCTGTTGAATTTGAAACGATCCAAAAAGTTATTGAGTTGATTAAGACCTATTTTTCTGGAGAAAAAATTAATTTATATGAAGAAATACAGGAATTAGGCATTGATCTCTCGATTGATAAAAAATTTCCCTCGAGATTTTCTAAAGAAATTATTCATTATTTAGTGGAGAATGTGAACTATGGGGAGTTTACAACTTATTCGGATATAGGGAATGCAATAAATACCAAAGCTTATCGAGCAATTGGGAATGTTATGAAAAAAAATCCATTACCCTTAATTATTCCCTGTCATCGTGTGATAAGAAAAAATGGCACCTTAGGAGGGTTTATGGGTGAGGCAAATGATAGTTGGCAAAAGAATTTAAAATTAAATTTATTAAAAATTGAGGGAATAAAATAGATAAATTTTAAAACGTAGTTTTAAAGGTGAATATAGTACCTACGCTTGCATCATATGCACGAATTTCAGGGATTCTTATTTTATTAATCTCTTGAATAATTTTCTGACCAGAACAATGTAATGGAAATATGTACAATGGAAATTCATAATTTTGAAATGTTCGTAAATATTCGACTGTCTCCCTTATTTTTTCATCTGAAGCACTTGCCATATGAACGCCCCCGATAATATGGGTAATGGGTTTATCAGTTAAGTTTTTTACATAATCAATAGTATTCATTAGACCCGCATGACAACACCCGTTTAATAAAATAACATTCTCATCGAATTCAAATATAAGACATTTATCGTCTAAAATTATATCCACTTCAAGAACCCCATTTTGTAGGGAAAAAAAATTATCAAAATCTTCTATTTTATGTGTTCTTGGAATTTCACCACTCAATATCACTCTTAATCCTTTAATATCCAATAATTCATAGCGGGTTTTAGAAAAAAAAATCTTTGCATTGGAT
>SDNV01000171.1 GCA_004524515.1 Promethearchaeota archaeon | reverse complement strand
TTATGATAGTGAAGTCCATATATTTCTGATTTTATACTAAATTGTTTTGGAAAGAGCTTTTCAGAAAGGAGTAAATTAATTTCTGTAAGATTCATTTTCAAATACTATTTTTATTCTAAAGAAATATCCGCTTCTATAAAAAAAGTAAGTCTGGGTGTCGATTTATTAAAAAATATATATCTTAGTAATTCTTAATATCATACAATTAAATTTAGTCTCAAATGATTCTTAAATGAATGAGAAAGAATGCTTGTTTTGCAATATAACTACTAATGAAATTCCTGCTAAAATTATTTTTAATGATGAAATATGTATCGGAATTCTTGATATTTTTCCAATTTCAAAGGGACACACCCTTGTAATTCCAAAAAGTCATTATTCCACTATAGAAGATATTCCAGACGATATATTAACTCATCTTATGGTTGTTGTTAAAAAATTAGGAAAAAAAATTCACAATCGATTGAATATTGATGGATATAACATACTACAAAATAATTTTACCGCCGCAGGTCAAGTGATCAATCATTTTCATATTCATATCATTCCAAGAAAAAAAGATGATGCAAAATTTCAAATAAAAATTCCTAAATTGCAAATTGATGATAGTACACTTGATGCAATCAAATCTGAAATTTTAAGTTAGCTTATTAAATATTTAGTTTACTTTTTATAACTATTTTTTAATAAGCCAATAAAGAATGAAAAAACTTAAAAAAGTCATCAGTAATATCAAAAAAAGGATAATCTATTTTATTAAGGATGATTTTGGTGGAAGTTTAGTTGAATATGCTTTACTTGTTGGATTTGCTTTATTTGTATTCCTTATTCTTGTAGGAGTAATCACTTCAATTATAAATTGGACGCTGGGTTTATCAAACGATTTTTTTGATATTTTTGGGGTAATTGGAGGATAGATAAGCAGGATCTTTTATTCTGTCTGTCTAACAATCAGATTTTCAACCATTTTAATATTATATTTTTGAGACCATTCAAAAATATTATCTAATACATAAGTTTTATCGATTTCCAGATATTCTAAAAAATCATTTAACGGTATTTTATCTGCTCCCTTAAATAAATTTAAAATTTTTTCTTTTAGAATTTTTTCATCTGGTGGATAGAGTCTTCTTTTTTTTGCTCTTAAATTTGATAATACATCATCGAATCTTCCATAGTCAAAAAAATGTTCAACAATTCTACTAATTACTGAGGCAGGAGAATTACCAAATACTCCTACTAATTCTTCAACTTGCTTCATACTAACTAAACTTAATGTAACAGTTGTTCTTGCGGTATCTGTCATAAGATTATATGATTTTTATTTAGACATGCAATATTATCATAATTTTCGTTTTATTTAAATCTATGTTAAATGATGATAATATTGCATAAATAAGCACCTTTATATACACTTTGAGTTTATATTATTATAAGACACTCTTTAATGAAATTAGATTAAAAATGTCGAAAAATTGTCGATATTAAAATAAAAGAATTTGTGGAGGGACTAATATGGCAAATAATATTTCAATAGAAGAAAAACTAACCACTAATGAACTTTTCACACCACTTCAAAATAATTTAGTTAAAATTCTTGAGAAAAGTGGTCCTTTAACCAGAAATCAATTAGTTAAACAACTCGGTACACCTAGAACAACCATTTATGATAATTTGCTGAAATTACAAAAAAGAAGGGTTTTGGAGAAATATACAAGAAGTAATGGGAAAAGAGGAAGGCCATTGGTTTTTTGGAAATTAAAATAAATAATTTCTATTTTTTTCATTATTTTTAATTTAATAAATAATAAAAGACTGTACAATTTCCATTGCAATAATATAATTAAATTTCTAAAATACAAATTTAATACATATATATTAAATGGACCCCATTAACAAATTATTTGTTTTTATTTAAATCTAATTATTAATCATAAATTAGAATTATTTATTCATTAGAAATATTTATTTTTCCAAAGGAAATTGAGGAGTAAGAAACAGATTTAATTAGAATGTTTCGGAATGTAATAATATTCATTAATACTTTTTTGATAAGAATCTTTATTGCTGCCTAATTTATTTACTCGAGGTCTTTTAGTGAGATTATCCCTTCTAAAAGTTATGTTCATAATTTCTAAAAATTTATTAAACCCTTCTCTTAAATCTAATGGTGCTGAAGCATATCCTTTTATTCCAGGTGTTCCTTCAAATACTAAAATTGAATCAGCAATAAAATCCTGAGTAATAATATCATGTTCAACAACAAAAGCAGATTTTTTTAATTCTTCTATTGACTTTCTTAAAATTTGAGCTACTTGTAATCGCATTTCAACATCTAGAAATGCTGATGGTTCATCTAATAAATAAATATCAGCTTCAGTCGTTAAACATTTAGCAATTGCCACTCGTTGAAGTTCTCCGCCACTTAATTCCCCAATCTGTCTCTCTTTAATGTTTTCTAAATTTAACCCATTTATAATTCTTTTCTTATAAGATTGGCTTAGATGTGGAGCTAATTTTAGGTTGGTTATCACGTTTGATACTAGATCCGATTCAGTTAATTTAATATACTGGGGTTTTACCGAAATTTTCAGATCTTCTGCATTATTGGAATTATTGGCCAATAAATTAATGAAAGTAGATTTACCTATCCCATTTGGTCCAAGGATTCCAATAATTTCTCCCGCGTGAATTTCACTTCCTTTTACCTCTAAGGAAAAACTTCCCATAGATGTATTTAATTTATCATAAGAGAAAATTACATTACCAATACTAAATCCAGACTCTAATGGAGGACGTTCATGAAAGATGATAGGCATCTCTCTAATTCTTACGTTTTCATCTTTTATATATCCATTTAGATATATGTTAATTCCAACTCTTACACTTTGAGGGTGAGAAATAATTCCATATACTCCAGGAGACCCATAGAAAAGAGATACATAATCACTCATATAATCTAAGATTGCTAAATCATGTTCAACTACAATAACAATTTTATCCTGAGTGGCTAATGTTCGAATCAATTTAGCCATATTTATCCTTTCACTGACATCTAAATAAGAACTAGGCTCATCGATTAAATAAACATCTCCGTTTTTAATATAGGCCGCAGCAATAGCTACACGCTGTAATTCACCTCCTGAAAGAACCTTCACATCACGATCTAATATCTCTCTCAGATTTAATGAATCAATCAGTGAATCTAACTTATCATAAGTATCATTTTTTTTTAAAAGGGAATATACTTTTCCTTGTACATATTTCGGAATTGTTGTGATATTTTGAGGTTTTAAAACAACATTCAGTTTCTTTTGTTTCATATCAATAAAGTATTGTTGCAATTCTGAACCCTTAAAATGTTCAATTATTTCATCCATATCAGGTGCTTCTTGATTAAATCGGCCTAAATTCATCTTCAAATCTCCAGAGAGAATTTTTAACATAGTACTTTTTCCAATACCATTTTGACCAATTAAACCTAATACTTTTCCCCTTTTAGGAATCGCCATCCTAAAAAGAGAAAATTGATCAGGACCATAACGATATGTAATCTCACTTTTTAAAGGATCAGGTAAATTTACAATGCTTATTGCTTTAAAGGGACATTTTTTTATGCAAATTCCACAACCTGTACACAAATTTTCGGAAATGATTACATTCTTACCATCTGGACCAAGTATGATTGTATCATCTCCCGTGCGTACTCTGGGACAATATTTAATGCAAGGTTTCTCTCCAAATGGACTGCATTTTTCTGGTTTACAACGGTCTTTATTGAGTACAGCAATCCTCATGATAATTTAACCACGTTTTAAAATGAAAAATGATAAATAATCTTTTTCATTTAATCAGATAAGAAAATTGCTAAATTTATGAAGTAAATTGAACAAAGAATTTTCAATACACTGGCTTGAGGATATATTAGATGAGATTTACTCTAAAAATCCCGAACAAATTACATTAGCTACTGGTAAGACTCCATCTGGTCATGTTCACTTGGGAATTTTAAGAGAAATCTTGATATGTGAGTCTTTACGTAAAAGATTGAAAGAAAGAGGGAAGAAGGTAAAATTTTATTTATTTTTAGATGACTTTGATGCCGCAAAAAGATTTCCTGATTATATAGATAAACATTTTCAAGAAGAACATCTGGGGAAACCATTTGCATTGATTCCTTGCCCAGAGAAAAATTGTGGGTGTGAAAGTTATGGTCATCATTACGGTAATGAGTTGACTTCAACTTTCAAGGATTTTGGTATTAAGAACGAGGTTATTTGGTCTTTTGAATTATATCAGACAGAAGAAATGCAAGAAATGATTAAAATCGCTCTTGAGAACAATGATTTGATTAAAAATATTCTTAAAAAGTATATTTTACCAACTTTAGATGAACAAAAACAAAAATTATTTTTAAAAATGCAGGAAACTTGGATGCCGGCAATGGTTTTATGCGAAAGATGTAATAGACTTCAAAAAAGAACTCCAGATGGTGCAATCAAGCCTAATAGAGTAATTTCATATTTAAAACAGGAAGAAAGCGTAAGCTATACTTGCTCCGCTTGTGGTTTTAATAATGAAATACCACTTTCAAGCGGAAGAATAAAATTAAATTGGCGCGTGGATTGGCCGGCAAAATGGGCTTTATTTAACACTACTTGCGAGCCAGCTGGAAAAGATCATAGTGTAAAAGGTGGCGCTTATGACACAGGCTTAGAAATTTGCCAAAAATTATATGGTTATGAGGGCCCCGTAAAAGTACCATATGAGTGGTTGAGGTTGGGGGATCAAGATATGAAAACTTCAAAAGGAATTGTGTTTACACCTAAAAATTATTTAGAGATTGGTGACCCAGAAATTTATAGAATGTTAATTTATAGAACAAATCCAATGAAACATATTTCCCTCCGAATAGAAGAACTCCCCCAATATTATGATTTCTTTGAAAAAATTGAAAATGTATACTATGGGCTTGAAAATTTGGAATCCAAACAAGAAGAAGGCTTTTTAAAGTATTTGTATGAATTAACTAAGATCAAACCAATATCAAAAAAAAAGGAAGCAAAAATTTCCTTTAATTTATTAATTTTTTTGGCCCAGATACAAAATTTATTACCATTAGAGAAATTATATCAAAAAGCACTTAGTTGGATTAAATCTGAAAACAAATCTTTAACCATTGAAGATTTTAAAGGTTTATTACAAAGGACATCTAATTGGGTGAATGAAGTAAAAACAATGATAGCAGAAGAATATGGAGAAAAGAAACAAACAT
>SDNV01000043.1 GCA_004524515.1 Promethearchaeota archaeon | reverse complement strand
GATAATTTTGAAAATTAAGTACTGAATTTTAAATTTTCTTTAAAGAAATTTCATCATAAGATTGCTTTTTTCTTATAAAGGATTTGATCACTTTTTAAAAGTCAAGAAAAGCCCGCCAAAATTTTACCAGGTATCCTTAAAAACTCTTAGTAAATTTTGGTGAGAGATTTTCTTTATATCTTGTTCACTATAACCATTTTCGAGAAGATATTCCCATAAAAAAGGTAATTTTGTACAATCACTTAAACAGTTTGGAATAGTGGTTCCATCGTAATCGGATCCTATAGCAATGGTGTTAATATCTGCCAGTTTAACAATATGATCAATATGTTGTTTCACAACATCTAAGCTTAAATTAGTAAATTCTTCCCCGGGATGGTCGGGATCTAAAAATTTCATGCCAAAATTGATTCCTATTGTCCCGTGTTTTTCATGAATGGCTTTAATTTGGTCATCAGTCAAATTTCGCGGATGGTTGCAGATGGATCGCGCATTTGAATGGGTGGCGATAATGGGCTTTTCCGTAATTTCATAGAGATCCCAGAAGGATTGATCATTTAAGTGAGAAACGTCAATTGTTATTCCTAAATTTTGCGCTTCTCTGACTAAATCTCGCCCCATATCTGTTAAACCTGTTTTTCTTTGACGATTGGTGGTAACTCTTACTCCTGTAGCAAATTTATTAACATTTGACCAGGTTAATCCCATGGATCTAAGTCCAAGGTGGTATCCAAGTCTCAGAAGTTTGAACTCATCATCCATGCCTGAAACCCCTTCAAAGTGAAGAAGTGCCCCTACATGACCAGAATCTTTTAACTTATCAAAATCTTCTACGGTTTTAATATGCATCAGTCCATTGTCTGGATTTGAGGTGAATTTAAACCAAATATCAATAGATTTAATGAGACTTTCCATGGTATATCCAGACTCTATTGCAAACAGCGCGGCAATAACATTTGCTTCTTTCATCCGATGGAAATCGCAATGTCCAATCGTAGAGCGCTCTGAAAATTTTCGAGGTTGTCTTAAAATTTCGAGTGCGGTATCAATATGTCCATCAATAACGGGGGGATTTCTCAAAACCATCACTTACACACATTTATAAATTCATGAGTTATATAACTAAATCGAGAAAGACTTAATTTCTTATAATTTTTCGTTTTTTAGCTAATCTAAACCCAAAATAGGAAAAGCCTATGGACATTAAGAAAACCAATGGTAAATAGGCTAATATAACATATGCAAATAGGGTCTCAATCGTATAGAAGTAGATAACCATGATCAATATGAGGTAAATTGTTGAATTTAAATACGCATATTTTTCATTTAAAACTAAATATCCCGAAATGATGTTAGGTAATATAAATACGATTAGCAAAACAATTAGAGAGATCCTTATCATCGCAGGAATAACTTCCGTATAAATCTCTTGTTGAGAATATAATTCCTTATCAAGATAGAGATTCTGAAAAATATATTGTCCGGAGGTGATGTTTGCGATATTTAAGAGGATACATAAAGGAATTAATAAGATCCAGGAATAAACCAGTCTATGTATTAACGGACGAGATATTTTTCCTTCCAAATTTTGGTTGATAATTCGATCCATTTCTTCTAGGTTTATTTTATCTGGATCAAAATCCGGGGCAAAGGCTCCTATAAAATCCTGCAAAATATTCCTAAGAATTTTAGAAATCAATTCATTATCATCAATAGAACTTACAATGGCCGTTGCGAGTAATTTTTCTGTAGACTGAGGGAATAACACTAATTTATCGTCATGGCTGAGATCGATATATTCTATTTCGCTTTCTAAGGCTTCTCTACTGAAATTGGCCAATGAAGCAAAAAAACCGATTAAGACATTATCCTCTATTTTTCTCTCTTTAACAAAACTTTTGGAAAATAATAGAGTTCCATTAAATTTTATAATATAAAGCTGTTTTATCACTTTTTCTCACATTTTTATTGATTATTTTTATTATTTTTAGAAGAGATTTCGATAAATTCCAAATATTCCTCAAGAGTGGCTTTATGTCGTTTAAAATTATAGATATGGGGGCCAATCGTTTCCATTAATTTCAATATAATCGTATTCGGGTTTTTTTCAGTACAAAAAATTTTATATCGTTCATGTTTTCTTTCTTCAATAAATAGTGCAGATTGAATTTCAAACATTTTTTCTAATGTGTCTTCCTCAGGATGTTCTAATTCAATGGTAATTATCTCCCCTTCTTGGGGCATTTTTGAAATAAAACTTGGTAAAGTACCGATCTCTACTTGTTTATTTTTAATTGTTATTATCCTATCGCAATTTGAAACAATACTTCTTGGCCCGTAAATTATAATAATGACATGAAATTTTCTTTTAATTTTTTCCACATATCGATTAAACTGTTCACTTTCTAATCGTCCTATTTCACCGGGAGGTATTGAAACCATGATTATTTGTTGTTTTCTAAGAAGTGCTCTAGAGATGGAGAATAATAAGCGGTCTAATTGATTCAATTTGGAAACTATTTCATTCTTTCTGTTAAGCAGTCCCGTACTTTCTAAGGCATTATTCACTATCTTTTTTTTACTTTTTCTCTTTCCCATTAAATATAGATTATGAGTAATTGCTTTTTTGATCGCCATATCTTCCATTTTTGGATCAATATCTTTAGAAACATTAAACATACCCTCTATTTTATTTTTAATTTCAGCATTATTAAGTATTCCAAAAATAGAGATATCTCCCGAATAATTGGTTTCAATTCCCTCTATTGCTCTAAATAAATTGTTTACTGCCTGTTCATGTTCTAAATAATTCTGTTCTTCGAATTCAAAATAGATTCCTATTGATTGACCCCTATGCATTTTAAATGTTAAATTATTAATTTGATTTGGAATGGTTACATTATTAAATATGAGGTCTTGGGATTGTTCTTCAATATAAAAAATAGATTCTACTACTTCGATTATATGAGGGGGATTTTCAAGGCTCCAATTTTTAATAATCTCCAAATTGTTAAATTTTGTGGTTCTTATAATATTATTTAAGTAAGTACGTTCAGAATCCTTATTGGTAGTGTTTTTTTTTAATAACCTTTCAATTTTATTTTTAATTCTTAAGTTAAATTTTTTAATTAACGATTCAGGAGGTTTTTCTATAAAAATCTCATCTTTTACATCATAAATTTCAATTTCTTCTCCGACCCTCTCAGAAATCGTAAGTCCATACCTTTCTACAATTTTATCTTTAATTTTTTCCCTTAGGGGTTCTCTAAATCTTTTTATAATTAATTGTTTTTTTTCAGGAAAATGGGGAATTTCGGGATAATTCTCAAAATTGATTCTAAGTTTTATGACGTAATTTGGATAATATATATAGATTTTTCTGAAGTATGGGTTATCAGCTATAGCATAATTTTCGAAATTTTCATTGAGCAATTCAATTTCATAATTCAATATGGTTAGATGATAATTCATTTCTTTAGCAATTAAATTATTGACTCTTTCAATAATTTTAACCGGACTCACAAGTCCATCCTCATCGAAATCTGGTTCAATAAGAACCTCATTAAAGTTAAAAATGGTTTTACTAGGAGTCTGTATTTTTACTAAAGGAATTCCTTTTTGTAGGACGTCGAAATTGGTAAAAAACAAAATTTCAATATATATTTTTTTATAAGTTAAATCTAATATAGTAGCTATCCCAAAAGTTTGCTCTTTATATATCATCCAGTAGCGTTCCGAAAATCGAATAGCTTCAATTATCTTGGATTTAAGCCTGGATAATTCAATTTCTCGTGATCTTTCCCCTTTGTATTCAACTTTAATCTCTGAATTACTCAATTTCCGGCACCTTTATAGCTTTAATTCTAAAATAATCTTCCATTTGAGCATCAGATTGTAATATCTGAGGAATAGACTGAGGAAATTTCTGATTTATCCTATTAAATAGAGTATCTACATCTAGATCTGTAAATAATAGGAATTCAGTCCCCTCTCGCCGTTCCAACGCTATTTCTATTCCCTCTATAGATTCCAGTTTTTCAATAACATTTTCTTGAACTTGATTGAAATATAATTCTATTTTTCTGCCCTTACCTGGTATTTGAACAAGTAATTCTCGAGGGGAACCAAAATCAATCATTCCCCGCAATCTTCCGAAAATGGCCACCTTATGACAAAAGCGAGATTCTTCGGGGTAATGAGTTATTACAATCAAAGTGGTGTTATATTGTTCATTAATTTTAGTTAAGGCTAACCATAGATTTTCCCTCACGACGGGATCCAAACCTGAGGTAGGTTCATCCATCCAAAGAATCGCAGGATTATGTATTAAGGCTAAAGCAATACTAACTCGCCTTTTTTGGCCCCCGGAAAGATTTTTCACAAGCTCATTAATTTTATCTTCAATTTCCAAAGAGCGCAAAATCCTTCTCGTTCTATTTATAATTTCTTTTTCTGAGAGATCATATCTTTTTCCAAAATAAAGAATGTTCTGTAATACCGTAAAATTATTATAAAGCATTAACTGCTGAGGGACATAACCATAAATAGGTCTCATTTTCTTTGAGTATCTACTCACATCTAATCCATAGATTTGATTTATTCCATTAAATTTACGCATTCCTAGTAAGGCTTTCACAAATGTGGACTTTCCTGCTCCACTCTCTCCTAATACCCCTAGAATTTCCCCATGCTCTAATCGCATTGAAACTGAGTCGACAATTAGCTTACCCCCAGCAAACACATTGAGATTTTCACAATAAATCGCGGGAAATCTGCGTAAATAAGAAATATTAAATTTCTCCCCGATCCCAAATCTCAATTTAAGCTTCCTTGAAATTGCCACATTTAACACAGTTATCGCTTTAATAATCCCATATAAGAAGATGAGAAATATCTCTGTGAGTATTATAACAGTAATTAATTCTGTCCATGGTTGTGGATTAAAAGCTTGATCGTATCTAAGTTCTTCGATAAGAATTATAGCATATGGGGTATTTCTCAAGTCTCCTCCAAATTCGGGGAAATCCCCCATCCCTCCCGTATTTGAACTAAAACAATCCTCATACCATTCGATTAATTCCTCTACTTCCTCCGGTTGATAGTCATAATCATATAAACCCATCGCGGCAAAAAAAGTAATTAAAAAAGAGGAGGGTAGATCAAATATCAAAGAAAGAGCAGGCATTGGATCAAAACTTCCCTCATCATTTTGGGCGGTTTTCAGAAATTCAATAGGGCCAAGTTTTGAAATTGGATCGGTATTTAACAATTTAAAAATCCCTAATCCAAAATACGTTGATATTGTATCACTATGAAATCCTAATATTATAGAAAACCCTCCATCAGCATTTTGACAAGAATAAATCCAATGCATGAGATCCTCCTCATCAATTTGGTCTAATGCTCCTAAACTCTCTAAAGATGAGAGCGCCCAATAAGTACTTTCAACAGTAGATATATTCGTTTTCAATAAACTTAAAAAAATTTCTCTTAAAGGCCCAAAAAAAGCAGTAATTTGATATAGATCAAGTCCTATATTAAATCCACCATCTGAATTTTGTAGATCAACTAAATAATCAATAGTTTTATTGATATCAGGTAATTCATATTCCTTATAACTATAAAACATCTCGTAAATCTCAAGAGCACAGAATGTAGAAAATAAACTCGCATCTTCTTCAGGCTTATATCCAAAACCCCCATCACTTTTATCATAACAATCTTCGATATAATTCCAAATCTTTTTGGTTTCAAGAGTATCTTCCAAGTTTTCAGGATCGGCATAATGATTAGCTAACACACCCCAATAATTTGCCTGAAGTGAAATTTCCCCAAATAAACCATTTTCAGCTTGATGATCGTACAGCCAATTATAGTATTCCAATCGGTATGCGTTGATATAAATATCATCAATTGAGCTATTCTTTTCAAGAAATTGGATGGATCTCATTGCTGCCCAACCGGATTTGAAATCTGATTCGTATGTTCTACTTACATTATCTGGTCGATACCCAAAACCTCCATCTGATTTCGAACAATTATAAATATAATATAAAGTTTTATTTGGATTGATTATTGTCGCATTGATGGCATCAAGTGAAGAAATTGCGAAATATGTGGATTGGACATCTGATTCGCCTCCCAAAATCATAGAATATCCCCCATCATCAATATTGTAAAAAGAGAGAAAAAAGGCATATAATGCCACTTTTTGTGTAATATTAAATTCTAACCCTAATTCTAGATAGGCTTGTATCCTATAATATGTAAGTTCCGGGGTTGCATCGGCTTCAATTAAAGTATTATTAACGAATCTAGTAAGATTTTCATTATTAAGAAGATAATGGGCATTAAATCTTTTAGCTAAATTTATTGCACAATATGTTGAAATTATATCCGAAAAAGGCGCAAGTTCATTAAGTTTAAAGCCGTATCCATTCTCATCTAACGAATTTTTTAAAAATTCTACAATGAGATTGACTTTATTTATTTCATATTCCTGATTGTGGGTATCTATAAAAGAATTATCAAGGTTATCGATAGTTTCAATAACTTGATAAGTAGAGAACATATTACCTGTCCCAACTATATCAGAAAATGATCCATTATCATTTTGTTTCTCAAATAAATAATAAAAAAAGAAATCTTCCATATCATTATCTAGATACTCATTTTGCCTTGGATTTATTAAATTGGTAGAAGATATTATGGAATCAGAAAAATTTATGGAATCTATTGCTCTATAATTTGAATCTATTGTTGTTTCTATAAATAGATCAGAATCTGGATTTTGGTGACTATTAGTAAAATCTAACATATCATCTTTTAAGTCTTTAACTTCATTCTCATCATAATAAGTGATCCAAGGATAATTTAATATACCTATTAAGACTAATTGTCCACTAAAAAAGGCTATTATCAGTAGTAAAATTCTTAATTTTCGTTTTGTTTTAGTATCCGTTAGAAGGACACCTCCTGATTAAGAGCCATTGAAGGATTTGTTTGTTTTTCTTTCTCCTCCTCCTCTTGAATCCTTAATTGAAAGTATCTCCTGAAGCTTGCTACATCCCGACTCATAGCTTTTATTTTTATATCCTTTTTCATGATAAACTGAATCAAATTTGGGAGATTCGTTTCAAACTCGTCCATAAGTACCTCAATAACTTCATTACCAACACGAATTATTTTAATGTTCGCTGAACCTGGAAATTTTTTGATTATATTTATTTTTTCCTCATTTAATTCCTCAATCGTGAATCGTGCGACTAACCCATCACTTGGTAACGTGGAAATCAAATTAGAATTTGAATCAAATTCCAATAGTTTGCCATCTCTTAAAATGGCAGCACGATCTACAATTAAAGCGGCCTCCATGTCATGGGTAATTAAAAACATGGTAGTTCCTAATCTTCTATTCAATTTTTTCAAATAGCTTAACACATCATATCTTTTCGCAGCATCAACACCTTATACCTCCACTTACGTAATATTTGGAAATGGATGTGGTAGGTTCGTCGAGGAAAAGAACTTTAGGTTGATGTATTAAACCAATTGCCATAGAAACCCTTTTTTTTTCTCCACCACTCATTCTTTTTAATGGTCTATTCCAAGTATCTTTTGGGATATCAAGTATAGAAAATAAATCTTCTGCAATCTTCCTTGCTCTTTTTTTATTGATCCCATAAGTGGAAGCAAAAATTTCTACGTTAACCATCGGGCTTAATTCATAATACAAATTAAGTTCTTCCAATTGTGGTACATAACCAATTCTACTCAATATCTTTGGATGATTTCTTTTATCTGCAGGACTTAAATTAGATACTTCTACATTACCAGTCCAATTCTTTTTACTAATTTGACAGGTTAATACTCGAATTATTGTCGTTTTTCCTGCTCCTGAAATTCCAAAAAACCCGATAATTTCTCCAGAATTCACGTTGAATGATACATTATGAATTATTTTTTTTTCATTGAATTGTACATCCAAATTTTCGACACTGACTACACTATTATTCAAATTTTTTGAAACTATTTATTCACACCTCATATCGTTTTTTATTAATAATAATAAATGATAAAATTATCAAAAAAGAACTTATTCCAAGCAGCCAAAAAAAATCAAATCCAATAACTGGTTTTCCTTTAGAGAGAATCCCTTTAATTATGGGAGAACCATGAGATAATGGCAACATATATGCAATAATTTGTAAATAATCTGGCATCGCATCTATAGGTATAAACATGCCGCTTAATAATATAATAACAATAAAAAATGCGAAAAATAACTGATTTGCCTCTGTTTTAGTTTTACTTAGGGTACTAATGAACATTCCCAAACTTACTCCCGCAAATCCCAGCATATATAATGCAATGTATAAATCCAGAACACTTCCCGCAATATAGAGCCCATTTGAGATGGCAACACTTAGCACCAAAAATACTTGAAGTGCTAAAACAATAGAATAAACAATAAACTTAGAGAGAAGGATTTCTGATTTTTTCACAGGGGTAAGCAATAGTCTTGGGATTGGTTTTTCTTGAACAACAACTAATATAGTTAGAACCATGGAAATTCCAAAGACCATAAATGGTAATAACGTGTTCATATTATAGTTATATCTAAAATTGTAGTTCGATGGAACAGAAAACTCATCATACTCTTCTAACACATATTCTGGGTCTAAATCATTATCTTCCACAAAAATTTTAATAGAATCTTGAACGGCGTTGAGTCTATCTTGGATATAAACCGCATTAGAAGAATCTGGTATAACTTCTATAATGCCCGGATACCCTGTTGATAATAATTCAGAAAACTCAACCGGTATGATGATAATACACTCGATATTGCCATCTCGCATCTCATTCCTCGCCGTTTCCATGGCATATTCATCCTCATCTTCGCTGGCATCGTAAAATTCAATTAATTCTAATAATTCAGATTCCTCAACTGCGTCTAAATATTTTTCGGTAAAATTATCCCAAGTGGTGGTTTCAGTATAATTATTTTGATTTACGAAGGTATTCGAATCGTAACTCACCACAACCACTTTCACAGGAATGGTTGTGGAAGCGCTTGTGGACATAAAAGCAAAAAGCATAATAATCCCTGGAGGAAGTGCAAGAGCTATTAGAAGATTCATTTTATCAATTTTCAAAAGCTGGAATTCTTTTTTGATTTGTCTTAGAATTCTCCATACACTGTATTTTAATAAACTAATATAAGCCCCACCGCTCCAATATTCATTTTTTTTCGACTTTTTCAAATCAGGCTCATACCTCCATTTTTTTAAATCTAAATGCGATATATGCAAGAGCAGCAAAAGTTAGTGAAATCAGTCCTAAACTCAAGAAATGCGACCAATCAATTGAAAGCCCTTTTAATGTAATATTTACTATAAGAGGTACAGCATGACTAAGTGGCAGGGATAAGATAATTGCCTGCATTGCTAATGGTAAGGTTTCTAATCTAATAAATGTCCCCGAAAACATAATTACGACAATAAAGAACATCATATATAACTGGTTTGCTACTTGTTCTGTTTTACTAATAGCAGATATAAATAATCCCATACAAATTCCACAAAAACCAGTCAATAATAACACAAGATAAAGATCAATGAGAGATCCTAAACTAAACAAGCCAAAAATCGCACACATCACAAATATTTCGGTAACTTGAAAGATCATTATTATGGCGTTGGCAATTAACTTACTTACAATAATTTCATTTTTTGCAGTAGGAGTTATTAACATTCTTGGGAGAGGTCCCTCAGAAACAATAGACAAAGCAGTTAAATTCATTAATAATCCAAGAATTAACATTGAAGCGATTAATGCAAAAGCATAATTTAATACTTGATTTTCCCAAAAAGGAACCTCATATTCTAAATAGGGAGACATTGTAGTGAAATTTACGGTTTTATCTATTTCAAGGCGAAATTTTCCAATTGGTTCTTGAAGTGCCACTTCTACTGCCTTAACGGCATCCATATCTGAACCATCAACATAATAAATTATTGTGGTGTCGGTATCATTTATAATGGTCTCCGAAAAGTCATCAGGTAATATTAAAAACACGTCAATCAATTCCTCTCGCATTAATTCAACACATTTATCGTACATCTTGTCATAATCATCCTCATCCTCAGATTCAAAATCCTCAAAAAGGCCCCAAGCCTCACAGTCATCCTCCACTACCTCTATAAATATATCGTCATATCCATTCGTAGAATTATAACAATCACAAGATTCTTTGTCCCGAGTGATAATAGCGGCATTGAAATATTTGGTTGGTCCCCCACCCGTAGTAAGTCCAAAAATAATAATCAAGATAATTGGAATCACAAATATTAAGACTAAGGTTCGTTTATCGGATTTAATTCTACCAAATTCTTTTTTAATCAACCCGCTTAAATACATGTATCACGCCAAAGAATCAAAAAATTTTCTACAAATAAAGACTTCTTTTTAATTAGTATATTATAATTCTTTCTTATTTTTAAAATTAAGAATCCTTTATTAGAATGTCCTTGGACTTGATAAATATGCAATTATTAATAACATCACATAACAATTAAAAAAAATTTAGTGCTCTATTAGATTTAGAGCTTTTTTATTTAATGATGATCTTCTAATTTTATCTTTAATAATTAGTTCTTTGAATTCGCTATTATTTTCATCAATCAAATCCCAAAATAATTCATAGATTTCTTTAAGCGTTAAATCTTTCTTAGTTTTCGAGGCTCCAGACTTCCCAAAATTTTCACTTGTAAGTGTGCTAGTTAAATTTTTTGGTCTATATTCAATGTAATTCCCCTCCATAATAAGATTCTCAAATAACTCATTATCATTATTTCTTGAGGGCTCTTTTTTATCTGCTGTACCTCTTTTATTTTTTGAAATTTTAGGTCTCACTTCAAAATCGATTTTTTGATAACCTCGAACCTTGAAATTCTTATCAATAAATGCTTGAAAATGATGGGTGCAAAGTAATCCTTTCTGAATAGAAATGGTTGTTAAAGGTTTTGCTTGATTTAAGATAGTCTCAGGAATATTTAGTAGTTTTTCAGTCTTACAAATGGGACAAACGATTTGCACCTCTCTCTTTTTAATTATAGTCGTCATAATATTTCATAAATATTGAGAGTTGTCTTATACTAAGTCTTTCTATATCTTTCTATATAAACATCTGTAATTTTAATTTTAAGAATCCGCTATTCCGATACTTCTATCCTTTATACGGAATAGGAAAGATATGAAATAAATTAACTAATCTTTAATGTCAATAATTCATTTTAAAATTTAATTATTAAAAATCATCTTAAAATTTAATGACAGACTTGGAATTTTTTTTTAATCCAAAATCAATCGCGATTATTGGAGCTTCTGACACTCTAAGATTTGGATATACGACCACTAAATATTTATTGAATTCCCAATTTAAAACTTACCCTATTCATTTGACTAAATCTGAAATCTTAGGGCACAAAGCATATAAAAATATAAAAGAGATCCCTGATGATATTGAACTGGCTATTATTTTAATTGGAAATGAAAATGTGCCTCAAGCTATAAAAGATTGTATTGATAAAGGAGTAAAAGGAGTAATAATTGAATCGGCCGGGTTTGCTGAAACGGGACTTGAAAAAAATATTGCTCTTCAAAATGAAATTACAAAATTAATCAAAGATTCGAACCTTCGAGCCATTGGCCCAAATTGTGTGGGAATTTCTAATTTTCATAACGAATTCACAAGCTCCGAAGTACAATTCAACCGCGTGTTCAAAGGAGGAATTTCTATCATTGCACAATCCGGGGTATTAGGGAATGTATTTATCGATTGGGGATCGAGCCAAAAAATCGGCTTTTCAAAAGCTATAACGCTCGGAAATAAAATTGATGTGGATGAGGTAGATATGCTTGAATACTTAAACAATGATCCTGAAACTAAAGTAATTACCTTATATCTAGAAGGAACGAAAAGAGGTAATGAATTTAAAGAAATACTTAAAAAAATGAACAAGCCTGTACTAATACTCAAAAGTGGACGCACAGATATAGGCTCCATCGCTGCTAAGAGTCATACCAGTTCAATAGCAGGAGACGATAAAATTTATGATGCGGTGTTTAAACAACATCCTGGAATTTTTAGAGTTAATAACTTCTACGAATTATTCAATATCGCACAAATTTTCATTACCCAAACTTTACCTAAAGGAAAAAATGTTGCCATCATAACGGGTTCTGGAAGTTTAGGTATTTTAGCTTGCGACGAGCTTAAAAATCAAGGGTTAACTTTAGCCAATTTAGAAAAAAGTACCATTCAAGAAATAAGGAACATTATACCTGATTGGGTGTCAATTGGTGGTACTATTGATTTAGGCCCCTCACAAATGTATACTTTAATTCCTTCCTTAAAGGCAGTATTTCATGATAAAAATGTGGATTGTGTATTATTCATTTTCACAGTACCCAGAGGGCCTTTAGAAGAATTTGAACCTTTAGCTGCAGGGATAAAGACCTCCTTTCGATTAATAAAGAACTTATCACAGAATACAAATAAACCCTGTGTTTGTGTTTGTTTTGGAAGTAGATGGGTCTTTGAATATATCCTTGATATTGCTTCTAAATTTAATATTCCTGTTGTCGATCGAACGAAACATGCCCTTAAAGCTTTTAAAATGATGCATGAATATAACCAATATTTAAAATTTGGGAAAAAATGGAATTAAAGGAACATTATAATCTTTTTTTCAAAATTTATTAAAATATTTATTTAGAAAGTTAAAGAACTGTATAAATTATGTAAAATTTGAGAGTAATTTATAAAACTTGAAAAAAAAGAAATTTTTTATAAGTTTTTATTATATAGTAGACTACCTAATTTTAAATAAAAAAAAAATAGGATCTGAATAAGTTTGTCATATTTGGAACGCACTTTAATGTGGTTCTTAAAAAATAGAATATTTGGAGGTATCCAAAAATTAAAACAAAAGGAGTATATCACTTTTACTCTGATAATCCTATTAATTATGGGCATAAACACAGGACTTGCAATTTTAATTAATCTCCAGATTTTAACATCTATAGAACTTATTAGAACAATGCTTATTTTTGAATTATTTTTAGCTTTTGCTCTAATAGTCACAGGAATAATAATTGGAAGAATAAATAACTTATTTGTCTATTATTCTATCGCTTCAATTATAATGATAGTTTTCGTATTAGCTTTTCTCTATTTAAATTGGACTTATGAATTATCATTTTTTACATATGCTAAATTATTTTTCTTTTTTGTATGGATTTCAATTTCATCAGTATCTTTATTTTTCTTAATTCTTTATTTTTTTACTTCATTTCCAAAGAAAGTAATTACATTGGGAATGCCAAAAGATCATATATTTTTCGGACCTATACTAAAATTTGTAGCATATATATCTATACCTCTTTATATTCTCATGATTTTTCAATTCGACGCCTCAGTGTGGGTATTTGGAATTTTAGGAATAGTTAATTCTCTAATTGTTTTAGATCTGATGAGGATTGCTCCAAAAAAAATGGAATCAAAACCAGGAATTATAAATTTTGCGACTGCAGTTGGATTTTTCAATTTTTTTGTGTTTTATCATTTAATAATGAGTTTTACTTATGTAAGTGAATCAACATTATCATTGATTTTAGAGATTATTATGCTTTCAATAAGTGTGCTCTATTTAGTTCAGACCTTAACAAGAAGAATCTCAGAAGCACCAGACCGCCCTATTCCTTTTGAAAATCCAGTGCAATTCCAATCAAGAATTTATTTTACGTATCATTTAAAGCAATTTTTTGGAGAGCGTGGTGTGGTGTTAATGGTTCTTGGTATGGCAATGGGATATCATATGGTTTACTTAGATTCTTTTTACGTAAGTGATTATCCCATTGGTAATTTTCCAATTTTATCTACATTCATTAATCCCGCATTAAGGGTAAGTGATTTATATCATAGAATCTATTTACTATTATCCTTTCTTATTATAATAACTGCTTGGCTTACATTCAAAGCCTCTTCACGTTTTAGGGAATTTATGGTGGATAAATTCACAATAAGGCAAGTGTTTAAATACATTGGAGCATTCTTTACGAGACCTGAGGAGGGAGAATCTCCATTTGAAGTAGGAGTGAAAATGGTAAGCCAAAAAATTGGTGAGGGTGTAAAAAATTGGAATAACAAATGGCGTGCTTCAATTGAAAAGTTATTGAGAGATACTGATGAAAATGACGATATCCAATAATTATCATCTCCAACGCTTTACATAAATTATTATTCTGTTTTTTTTTAAAAAATTTCTAATAATTAAAAGAACAAGTTTAAAAAGCCCCTTTTACCAAAAATCTTCAAATTTATTAATTTTTGGATTTGAAATTATTTAAATAAATCAAATTTAATTCTTTGCTAAAGAACTAGAATTAAAAATTATCTATCAATTGTATGGGTTTGAGTTAATGACTGAGCTAATAACATACATTTTTGAATTTATCACAACAATTCTCTCTTTTTTTGCTTCATTATTATTGATAAAACAAAAAAAAGATTCTCAAGTTCCTCTTGGAAATATGTTTCTTACCCTTGCCAGCAGTTTTGTTGGGATTTATGCACTATCTACTATAATATATTCAATAATTGGTCAAGAATGGGCAGTGATTGTATTTCTCAAATTGGGAATGATCGCAATCCTGATGGCTGTACTCTTACTATATTTTACAATGCAGGTATTAATATATTCAAGTAAATGGATAAAAATTCATAAATTGAGCTTCTGGGTGCCTCTTTGCACATCTTTAGTAATTTCCTTTGTTTTAGTTTTTACCGATTATATTATCGTAATCGATGCTAAAACAGCTGAAACTCATTTTCAACCCATACCATATACTTTATTTGCAATATTCGTTGCATTCATGTTAATTTATTCTACATTTTCAATGTATAGTTTCGGTATAAGAAAAAGTACGGGAAATTCAAGAAAAAGAATGCAATTATTCTTTATAGGGTTACTTTTTATTATTGGATCTCTAATAATTGATGTTTTGGGCAATATAATTGAAAATGAAGTAATATTTGATACCTTATTATTCACGACCTTATCATTAGGTATAATTTTTGTAGCGGGGGCTTTTTATGGTAAGAAGAGAGAAATCGAAACTGGTTAGATATACTTTCTGAGTGTAAGTAATAATTTATTTTTTCTATCCTTTTACAAATTTTAAGCTTTAAAGCTTTCATTATCTATAAATCTAAGATTGATGAGGGGAAAAGTAAACACAATGAAGATTGATAGACTATTATGAATAAGTTTTTTTTTCAAACTTGTGCAATCTCTTTAATGCCCCCAATTTATCTTTTTGGTCTAATTTCGCACTATTAATGGCAACTTCTAAGATTTCAGCACATTTTTCCATTCTTTTTAAATTCACAGGATATGGGATACCATCTTTCCCTCCCATTGCAAAAGCATATTTTGCTGGATCCTTCCAACTTGGAGGCTCCCCCCATATAAATTCCGAAATCAACGCTAAAGCTCTTATCATGCCTGGTCCTAAACCTCTAAGCTTTAATAATTCAGTATAATCATCCAAAGCGAGATCTTTCGCCATATCTAAGGTGTCCCATTTAAGTATGAAGGGTATGGGCATATTAAGATGAGGAATCTGGATCAATTCAATGGATTTATTGGATTTTATAAAATCATCTAAACTCGTTTGAGTGCCATCCTTTAATTTACTTAAATACCGCTTCAATCGATTGGAACCCTCTGATACTAAATCTAATGAGACTTTTCTACAATTTTGGCTATCTTTAGAAGCCATATCTAATACTTTTTCTTTTAGAATTTCCGAACTAATCCCGGAGTGTGGATTATTAAGAAAACTTGTAAGTTCTTCAGAGAACCAATGGTATCTCCTTGCTTTTTTTATTTCTATATCCATACCTTGTTGTACTATTGCCCAATTATTTTCAGAAACGAACATATTATGATGATATAAGCCAAAGCCATCTTGTATGGCAGCGTTATCTATTTTTGCCACTAACCTACTAATCTCATTAAGTTTTTCGATTTCGTCTTCATTATAATCTAAATTTTTGGCTTTTTCTTGTAAATGTTCTTTTACTTTTAGGGATATTTTTCCTTTACCTCCCGCAACCATGAGACCATGCTCTAAGGGATTCAATACTTCCTTAAATACTCCCCCCAATACTGTGGTAACTCCACTAGAATGCCAATCATATCCCAAAATACAGGATAATCCCTGAAACCAGTAGGTATCTGATATTCTTCTTAATATTCCATCTGATCCTTCCATATCATATAATATTTTAAAAATTGGCTTAGCTAAAGTAACCATTCGTTTGAATAACCAAGCTGGAGCTTTCCCTCCATGTAAGGGAAGTGTTGCTATACCCACTTTATTCATTCTTATCGACCAAGATTTACCAGAATTTACTTCTAAATTAATACAATTTTCTTTCCATTTAAAAAGAGTGATCACTGAAAATTATTGATTTTTACTATTACATTAATAATGAGTGAAGAATTGGGTATTTAAAAAATGGATTATAAAATTAACGCTTAAATTATAAAAATTCTTTTTATAAAGATTAAGGGATTTAGCAAGTTATTTTTTAGCTATAAGAATATTTTAACTCATTTTTTTATTTTGTTTTTCTAAATATATCATATGCAGATTTTCATGGATTTTCTCTGTTTTAAATTGCTGAAATCCAAGTTTTTGATATAAATAGAGATTTTTTTCACTTTTATGACCTGTAAATAATTCATATCGCTTGACATCATCAAATCTTGCCTCGATTTCATTTAATAATTCTGTTCCAATGCCTTGATTTTGAAAATCTGGATGTACAATAAGTTTTCCGATAAAACATGTATCATTTTCTTTATAGGCTCTAACCGAACCAATTATCTTATTTTTTACTAATATTTTAAGGAAAATTTGAAACGAAAAATCTTGTTTTATCTCATCAAGAGTTTGAATCAATGGAGGGATGGTAAAATCATTATAAATCTCTGCTTCGCTTTGATAAGCTAACTTCTGAAGTGAAAGAATTTCTTTTAAATCCTCTTTTGATGCATGTTCAGTTTTCATCTTTAATATTAAATCTCTCATCTTTAATAATTCTAAAACAATATTATGTAATTAAAAGAAAAAAAGAATGGAATAAATTAATTTTTACTTTAGAAAGATCCTTTTCATCCAATTAGGCAGTATAAAACCCCCATAGAATTCGAAAGCACTTAATATCAATACTAAGCGTGCTATAGTTAATAGAAGAATAGAATTTGAACTAAATATATCTAAAATAGCACCGATAATAAAGGAATAAAACGCTAGAAAAAGCAGTTTTCCTTTCAACTTAACTTCTGGATCATCCGATTTTAAGGATTCTTGAGCAAGCATCGTTCCTGTTATAATAAAGAGAATCAACAATGAAAACAAGAAAAGATTAATAACCAATTTATAGTTCATATCGAAAGTTCCTGAAAATTCACCTATTGCAGAGGGATTAGTAAAGAGACTCAATAAGAAAAATGCTTCAAATATTATCCCCTCTATTGTAAATATTCCAAGAATTATTTTCCGCTTCTTGATTCCTTTAAAAATACATACAACCGTTAACCAAAAAAGCTGGACAAACGGTAAAAAGAAAATTGCGATAAATAAAAGAATTTCGATAGGAAGCACAATACCAAACAGTAAATATGTTATTAAAGAAATAGAACTCGGCGTCCAAGGTGTTGACATACCAATCCATGTTAGTCCGATTAATAAATACGTTCTTTGTTTATACTCAAAATATTTTGAGATGATTGTTAATCCTATTAGTACTGAAATTGAAACGAAAATGATACTAAACACACCATTTGCCATATCTAATATTGTTAGAGCCATTTTATCCGCTCAGATTTAGTAAAATTAGGTTTAAAAATTTAATATTTTAATAATCATACTCTAATTAAATCATTTATATATATTTCTCCCTCGGGAAAATGATTTTTAGAATAATAAAGAATTTCATCCTATTGTTTATTTGATTTCTTAAACTCATATAATCCCGCAGGATCACTTAAAACCAAATATTTTTCCACCCTTATTGCAATAGCATGTAAGTAATCCCATTCCATATCAACATATTGCTCACAGAAAGAACAATAATATCTTACAGAACTATCTGCTTTAAAAAACTTTGACTTTAATCTTTTCAGGCAATAAGGGCATTTTTTAGGGTCTGCATCATGCGCTTCAATGATATTCTTTATTTTTTCCAAATCTGTCATTTATTAATCTCCAATGTGATAAAAGGTGAATAAACAATATAAATATTAATCTTAATTAATTAAATTTGAAAATTATTTTAATTAAAATTATGAGTGCATAATATTATGTCAAAAAGTGAATTGTATTCAATAGAAATATCAAATATTTCAAAAACGTATATTTCTGGAGAAATAAAAGTAGAAGCACTAAGGAATTTAAATTTAAAAGTACAAAAGGGGCAACGAATAGTAGTTTTAGGACCCTCCGGTTCTGGAAAAACAACTCTATTAAATTTATTAGGAGGGATCACTTCTCCTGATAAAGATGGAGATTCTTTAATTATATTCGGAAAAGATATAAAAGAATATGATCAAAAGGATTTTACTTTGTATCGTAGAGATAAAATTGGATTTATATTTCAATTTTTTAATCTTTTTCCCGCATTAAATGCCATAGATAATGTGATAATAGGAATTGATCTATTAAACAAAAAACTAAAAAAGCAATTAGATACCTACAAAATTGCCAAAGAATACTTAGAAAAGGTGGGATTAGGAGATCGGTTATACCATTATCCCTCACAGTTAAGTGGGGGAGAGCAACAACGGGTTGCAATTGCAAGAGCTTTAGCAAAAATCCCGTTTGTGGGGAAAAATTTCATACTTTTATGCGACGAACCAACTGGGAATTTAGATACAAATACAGGTGAAAAAATTCTTAATTTAATGAAAAAAATGAATGAGGAGATAGGTATTACAATAGTCTTAGTCACTCATAGTTTAAATATCGCGAATATGTTCGCAACAAGAATTATAAGACTAAAAAATGGACAATTAGAAAAATAGTGTATCAGAGCTAAATTAGAAATGGATATTCTTTTAAGAAAAGCAGTAAAAGATTTTAGAAAACTAGGTTGGCGGAGTTATCTTATCATCTTTACTATCATTCTCTCTTTAGGTGGCAGTTTAGGGTTGTATTATGGGATACAAGCCGCTCTTCCTATGATGAATCAATATTTTGATGAAGTAAACCACGCTGATTATACCTATCAATTATCAGACGAAACCTGGATAAGTCAGACTCAATTAGATGCTTTAGATGATATTGATAAGGTTGATGATTATTCTGGTAGATTATTTTGGACAGCCTCCTTAGAGTTACCCGATCAGAATGAAAGAAAGTATCTATTACTTGTAGGTTTGGATGCAGATCTAGATCATCCAGAGGTATATGATTACGCAATAACTAAAGGAGAAAACTTTGATAAAGATGAAGAAATAAGTGCTGTTATTGATCAGACGTTTGCGGAAAGCAATGGCCTAAAAATTGGAGAAAAAATTGAAATTGATGGACTTAATGATAATGATATAAGAATTTATGGTTATGTAAATGCTCCTGAATTTATTGTGATGACTTCAAATCCCGAATATTTATTTCCCGTAGAAGGATCCATGGGAGTAATTTTTCTCGCTAAAGATACCTTAAAAAGTTATATTATTGATTATTTTACATCGATTAATGCTACTTCTCCTGAGGACTATACGGATCTCATTAATTATTATTCCCATGTAGATTATAATAATATAGCAGTTACATTTAAGGATAATCCAGAAGAAGGTAATGATAATGTAAAAGCGTATTTAAGAGAGGAATGCAATGTCAATATTGAAAAAGCTGAAGCTTTCGAGGATTCGTATGCTTATACCCTAATGCAAGGAGATGTAGAATCAACCGGAGAAATTATGATGATCTTGTTGGTCTTTATGGCGTTAATGGGAGGAATCATTGTGTATATTATTTTTAATAGATACGTGTATGGACAAAAACAACAAATTGGGTTTTTATTGAGTCTCGGTTATACTAAGCGAGATATATTGAAGTATTTTCTATTCAATGTCATTTTCATCTCGATTGTTTCAATTCCCACAGGAATATTAGTTGGATTTGGTTTAGGCTATCTTATGTTGAACTCAATGTTTGCTGAAATGGCAAATGTTTCGTTTTTGCATTTTTCTTTCATTTTTCTTCCAGAGGTTTTATATCTTGGACTTATTATCGGAGGATTACTCATATTTTTAAGTATCTATTTTTCAATTAATAAAATTAATAAAAAAATCATAGCAGAATTAATTTATGAACAAACTGAGATTTCAAATAAAATTAAACGAGTTAAAAAAATTTCAAGATCATATAATATTCTAAATAAATTAACGTTCCGTAATTTATTCCGTAATCGGAAGAGAATATCTTTCACTATAGCAGTGATGACCTTTTCATTATTGATTGTTTCAGCTACAGAAAGTTTACTGGATAGTATGTACTATAATGTTAATAGGACTTTTAGTAATAAACAAAACAATATTGATACTACAGAACGATGGGATCTTAATGTAATATTTCAAACAAGCGTGAACGATTCAAATCCGAATTCTATCATTGAATTAATAAAAAAAATGGAAGGAATTAAGGAAATTGAGCTTTATACTAAAGGATTAATTACAGCTGAAGCTAAAGGCGATAAAGATGATCAAGATCTTATTTTACAAGGTATTGATATAGCTAATAGCGAGGTTCATAAATTTTCTTGGTACGATGAAAGTATAAAAAATTCAGCTCCTAAAGATGATGATGAGATAGTAATTTCCTCTGTGCATGCATTAAAATTAGACAAGGAAATTGGAGATAAACTAACCATAAAAAATGCTGAAGATAAAGAGTTTAAATTTAAAATTGT
>SDNV01000170.1 GCA_004524515.1 Promethearchaeota archaeon | reverse complement strand
TCCTTAATGATTTACATGAATTTAGTATAGCAATTCATGAAGAAAAGATCGCTAATGGAGAAATTTCAAGAGATTTTGTGGGAGCATTAGCTGAATTTTGGATAAAATGGATAAACACGTATTCTTTGGATAATTATTTCTTTTGTTATAATATTCAAGAAGTAAAAGAAAGAAAAAATATAGCTCTCGAAATTGTAGCTTTAGATCCTAGAGAAATTTCAATTCCTATTTTAAAAAATTGTTATACATGCTTGAATCTTTCTGGAACAGTAAATCCTTATGTATTTAACAATTTAATGGGTTTACATGAAAGTGGTAAAAAATATAAAGGAATTATAGCGGATTCTCCATTTAAAAAAAAAAATATCAAAGCATTAATAACCGAAGGATTGGATACCAAGAGAGAAAATAGAAATCCATCTATGTTTAAAAAAATGATAAGTAGAATAAAAGAGGTTCTATATTGTACTCCTGCAAATGTAGGTATATTTTGCGCTTCATATAAAATCCTTAAAGGGTTACTTGACAATGATCTTGAAATAGCAGTGAAAAATAATAAAAAAAAATTGTTTATTGAAGAATCAGGATTATCTGCTTCAGAAAACGCTTTTTTAGTTAGTGAATATAAATCCATGGCAGATAGTTATGAAAATGGGGCAGTATTACTTGGTGTATGTGGCGGAAGAAATTCAGAGGGAGAAGATTATCCCGGAAATTATATGAATGCGGTAATTATTGCGGGATTTCCTTATCATCTTCCCACACCTCGAGTTAATGCAAAAATTGAATATTATGATAAAGTATTTAATAAACAAGGATGGAATTTTGCTTATTTATATCCTGCGGTACAACGGGCAAATCAAGCATCTGGAAGACCAATAAGAAAAATAATAGATAAAGGAGCAATCATCTTCATGGATTCCCGTTTTAAAGATAAACATACTTGGATATCTGACTGGATTAGAACAGAATTAGAAATTGTTCCAGATAAAAAAAATGCGATTATCCAGCATTTATACCCATTTTGGTATCCTAAGTGATATGCTTAATAAAAAGTTACATTATTATGATATGATTTCTTCATCAGATCAGTAGTTAGAATCATACTCTATAGCGTTCTCTAATCCAGATAGATTTACGATAAAAATGAAACATATATATATCATTAACTTGATCTCTCTTTAATTAAAACTATTAGAACATTGAATAAGAAAAAAAAATATCTAACATGGATAGCGATCAGGTAAGTAAAGAAGAAATTTATTCCAATAAAACAACAGTTGCGTATAGTTGTGCTTTTTTTGCAGATATAATTATCTCTCAGTTTTTTGGCTTCCTAATATTTACTTTTTATTTCACAATAGTAAGATTAAATGTGATTTGGATTACGATAGGATTTATCTTCTGGTCCTTATGGAATGCTGTTAACGATCCCTTATTAGGTGCTATTTCAGATCGAACATCTTCTAAATGGGGGCGAAGAAGACCCTTTATTATTGCTGGAATAGGACCAACTTGCTTGATCTTAATATTATTATGGATACCTCCAATGGACCAACCTCCTATCATAAATTTTATCTATTTTATTATTATGATATTTTTGTTTGATCTTTTTTATACAATGTTTAGTCTTAATCAAACGGCTTTATTTCCAGAAATGTTCCAAGATTTAGAACAGAGAGCAAAAGCGAATAATATAATGCAAGTGATCGGCGTAATCGCATTAATCTTTGCTTTTGTGGTCCCGGGATTATTCATCCCGAAATTCGATGAACAACAATATGCCATTAATTATTTTTATACCGGGGTTTTCATGTCCATTATCGCAGGATTTTCAGTTTTTATTTTTATTAAATGGGGATTAAAAGAAAGAGCGGAGTTTTCTAAAGATGCTAAATCTGCTCCCTCCTTTTTTAATTCTTTAAAAATTTCAATGACCAATAAATCATTCCGAATATTCGCTGTAGCAAACTTCACAATTTTTTATGTTTTTGGAATGCTTACTATAATTACTCCTTTATATGGGATATATGTTTTAAAAATTGAAAGTGGATTAATATTATCAATATTATTAGGGCTCACATTTATTTCAGCAGCAGGTTTTATGGTTATTTGGAAAGCTATCGCTGTCAAATTTGGTGCTAAAAATGGTCATATTTTAGCTATGTTTACATTATTAATAACATTAATACCGCTTTTATTCATAAACGATATAACAGGAGCTATAATAACTTATATCTTCGTAGGAATGGGCTTAGCGGGAGTTTTATTTTTCAGATTTGTCACATTACCCGTTATAATAGATGAAGATGAATTAGAAACTGGATTAAGACGTGAAGGAGGTTATTATGGAATAAATGCATTAATTATTAGATTAACCACAATTGCAATTTATATTACTATAAGTATTGTATTCTCAAATGTAGGTTGGGCTATTTTCGAGCCAAAAGCAGGAGCTGATACTATATTAGGGTTAAGATACTTAATTGCTGTCTTTCCTGCTATACTATTGTTCATAGGCATAATATTTATGACTCGTTTTCCAATAACACAAGAAAGATATGAACAAATAAAAAAAGAGTTAGGGAAATTACACCAAGAAAAGAAAAATAAAATTAGAGTGATATAATTTGGTAAGAATATAAGTTTTGTTATCTAATTTGTTTTTCTAAAGCTCAATTTTTTATAAAAACCTTTTTATTTTCTTGTAATTTTCCTCAAATATGACTCTAAAATATGATACTCTTATTCTCGGCGCGGGACCTGCTGGAATTTATTTAGGATTGACATTAGCAAAAAAGGGGGTTTCTGTAATAATTTTAGAGCAGGAGTCTCGAGAAAAAGTAGGATTAAAAATGGATCAATTTCATATGGATGCGTATACATTTGAAGAATTTGATATTATCCCTCCTCCTACTCCAGGAACAGATGAATATATTACAAAATTCGATATTACAAATCACTATTCTCCGACAGGAAAAATCATCCAAAAAATGAATTGGCCGGTTATTGCCATGAGATTTCCATTTTTTATTCAAAGATTAATAAAAATAGCTGAAAGAGACGGAGTTCGACTTGAATTTTCAAGCCGATTTAAAAATGGAATATATGATAAAAAAAAATTAGTCGGAATTGTTGTTGATAAAAACAATGAAGAATATGAATATTTTGGAAGGATTATTGTAGATGCATCTGGTACAAACGCAATTTTACGTAGATCTCTTCCAGATGATTATGGAGTAGAGACGTTTAACATAGAAGATAATGAAAAAATGTATGTAATTCAACGTGTTATCCGATGGCTTAAACCTGATGAAACTCATCCTGGTACAGATTCAAAATCCAACACTTGGATGTATTATAAAAATTGGATTGCCCCTCATTTCAAACCAAATGCAAATATTTTCGGGAATGGTCAACCAGGAGGGTTTAAAAATGCTGAAAAGGCAAATAAAATTTTCTTAGAGAATATATCATTTCCCCCTTATGACATCTTAGAAGAGCATAGAGCTAAAACTGTATATAGACGTTCTCCTTATTCTTTAGTTGGAGATGGATTTTTTTGCATAGGGGATAGTGCCTGTATGACTAAGCCTTTCAATGGTGAGGGAATATCTTTGTCATGGACTGTTGCTAATATTGCTACTGAAATATTTATCGAAGCATTAAAATCACCGGAATACATATCTAAGAATAAATTATGGGACATTAATGTTCGCTATTATAAGGATATTGGAGCTAAGTTAGCAGCTTTGCTTGCTCAAATACCTGTCGCAGCTAATACATCTAAAAAAGAAATGGAATATTTATTTAAAAAGGGTGTTATTTTTAGTGGAAGAGATTTTGAAGATATGAATAAGTTTAATGAACTTAGAATTGGGTTAGGAAGATTTATTAAAATGGTGCTTATCTTTTTATGGGGATTATTGACAAGGCAGTTTTCTCGTAAAACAATTTCATCTATGTTAAAATATATGAAAATCTCAAACAAAATCCGTAAAAAATATGAAAAATTTCCTGAAAATATCAATGAATTCAATGAATGGGTTCAAAGTACAGAAGAATTATGGAGCCCTGTCGAAAAAATGAAGTTCTCCCTAAATAATTAAGTATCCATAGCATTTTTTGCGATCGGGATAATTATTTCTGAGAGTTTAGGATGATGCTTGATATTAAATAACACATTTAATTATCTGAGAAAAAGATTTAAAATCAAACTCTTCTTTGATAATTATTAATCAAGTTTTATAACTTGCTTATATATTTCTTTTAATTTTTGAGTTACTTTTTGCCATCTAAAAGATTCATTGACCCGTCTATAACAATTTTCCTTAATTTTATTATAAAATTTCGTATCTGATAACACAATATCCCTTAATTTAAAATCCGGAATATCTTTGGCAAATTGAATAATTTCTTCATCACTATCAAGGTTAGATATTTGTGCTATTTTAATAAGGGAGATAAGCGCATTTGAAAATTGAGAGGGATTATCTTTTTCAATCAATATACCTGTACCATTTTTAGAATCATCTCGAATATCGATAATTGTTTCTTGTAATCCTCCCACTTTAGTTGCAATAACTGGTAATTTAGACGCCATAGCCTCTAAAGCAATAATTCCAAATGGTTCCCACCTTGATAATGCACAATATACATCTGCTGCGATGTGTGCTATTTGGAAAATTTCAGCAGCTACACCAAAAATTATCCGAAGATTTTTTGGATATTGTTTAACAAATAGGGCGTATTCTTTGATTTCTTTTAAACTATATTCTGTTGGAAGAATAAGAAGCAAAAATTTTGCATTTGGAATATTTTTTATTACTTCAGGAATCGCTTGAAATATTGTTTCAAATCCCTTTTGTCGTGAAATCCGGCCTGTCGTAATTATTAAAGGACCAGCATCATCAAAAGCTAAAATATTCCCATTTCTTATAAAGGGATTTCCATTAGAGATTTCATTTATAATTTCAAGTACTTTTATTGAATTAATTAAAGGACTTTGATTTAAATGGCTTATTTTATAAGTTAGAAGATATTCTTTCATATGTTCTCTTGTTATTTTGGACTCATCCGAAATTTTAAATTTCTCACAAATTTCTTTTCCTAACTTATTCAATACGTTTTGATATATTTCTTGATAATCCCAATCACATCCATCCCAAACAAAATCAGATTTGAATTCAATTAAATCTTGACCTAAGTTGGGGATAATATCTGATAATAGATAAGACTTACTCACTGTTGTAACTACATCACTTACGATTGCTCCAATC
>SDNV01000042.1 GCA_004524515.1 Promethearchaeota archaeon | reverse complement strand
TTGGGAAGAGGTGGATCAGATTATACCGCAACCATATTAGCGAGAGCCATATATGATGCTGCGAATGATAAAGATATTAAAGTTATATTATGGAAAGATGTGGATGGATTATTAGCTATTGATCCTAAATATGTTCCTCAAGCTTCTCTGATTAAAAATTTGGATTTCGAAGAGGCAAAGGAAATTGCAAACTTTGGAGCTAAAGTTTTGCATCCAAAATGCCTTGAAGTAATAGAAAAAAGAAATATCCCGTTAGAAATTAGAAATTTTGATAAACCTCTTGAAAAAGTTAATTTTACAAAAATTTCAGATTTTTCCGATATAGAACAAATTAAAGGTATTTCTGCTGTTGAATCAGCAACAATTATCACAGTAACTTCAGGAAGTATGGTCGATGTGCCTGGAGTTTTAGCTAAAATTTTCAAAAATATGGCAAAAAATAAAATTAGTGTTTCGCTTGTAGCCCAGAGTTCTTCTGAAGTGAGCACTTCATTTATTGTGAAAGGGGAAGATACTGAAAGAGCAATGAAAGCTTTAAAAAGCGAAGAATTTTTTTCAGAGTTTTTCGAAATTTCTTTCAAACCTGTTGCTGTGATAAATATTACAGGCTTAAAAATATTAGAAAATAAAACAAAAACACAAATATTTAATGCTTTAGATAAAAAGAATATTAAAGTAAAAGCGATTTCTCAAAGTTTTGAAGAGTTAAATTTATCTATAGTCGTGGATAAAGAAAATCTCATGGATGCTATAAGCGTAATTCATAATGACTTATGTGAAGAATTTGAAAATGCAAAATGTATTAATACCGATTAGAATAAACTTTTTCTCTTAAATTTCTTCAATTTCCCATTTAGAATGAAATAATTATAATAAATTGAGATTAATTAGTTAAAACTGATAAAGATATTAAGATAGGAGTATAAAAAGAGAATTTTAATTAACTTTATGTTCGAGAGTCAATTATTCGACGAGTAAGTTCTGTAAATGCCTCATCTACATTTTCACCCGTTTTTGCTGAAGTCTCTATGTAAATGCTCCCTTCATTTTCAGCATATGCTCGGGCTTCTGATCGATCAATAACTTCCCCTACATCCTCAAGTAGATCGGCTTTATTTCCAATTAATACGAAAGGTATGTTTTCTCCGGCGAATTGTCTTATTTCAGTGAGCCATTTTCTTGTTTCAGTATACGTTTGCTCTCTCGTGAGATCAAAAACTAACAATGCTCCAGCAGCCCCCTTATAGAAAGTACTTCTTATAAACTCAAAGCGTTGTTGTCCTCCAATATCCCAAATTGACAATGTGGCAATTTCTCCGGGTCTAAACTCTACATCTTTGGTGAGAATATCTACTCCAACAGTCAATTTATAATTTGCTTGAAATCTATTTTTAATAAAACGTTGAACTAAACTAGTCTTGCCTACGGCGGCAGCTCCAGTTAAAAGAACTTTCAGTTTAAAACTACTCATACAGTTTCCTCGACTTTTATAATTTTTAAATATTTATTGATTGTATATAAAATATTATAACCAATTTTATTTAAGAATTTATTTAATTTTTGATTAGAAAAATAATTAAACTTAATTAAAATTCTAATAAATTAATGCTTTAAATATTTTTACTTAGGTAAAGCTTATAGAACATTGTCTAATTTTATACTTTTGTATTCTTCTGTTAATTTTATAAAAATTTATAAAGATAAAATACCTAAAGGGCTAGAAAAACTTTTTTCTTATATGATATATCATCTCTTAGATATACTATTATATTCTTTTAGACTTTGGAAATAATCGAGATTTAAATGAGGAAAATACATAGCTTCAGCAAATTCCCTCTGAAATTCTTTTTTGAGGCTTATTTCCACATACATTATCTTTTTCAATAACAACTGGGCCTTTTTTCTTATGTCTTTATTTAATAAACAATATTGAGCACCGATACCAGCTGCATTTCCAATTTGAAAGATTTTTTCATTAGGGATATCAGGTATCATCCCAATAAACTTCGCATTGCTTTTATCAATGTAATTTCCAAAAGCACCTGCTAAGAAAATTTGTTTAAAATCGTTATTTTTATCAATCTGATGGGTTTCTTTTAATTGTTTAATGATCAATCTTGACCCAGCATAAAAAGCGCCTTTTGCCATTTGAATTTGTCTAATATCATTTTGAGAAAGGGTAATGGCTCTTTTTATGGAGGTTTCATCTTTTTTAGCAAGAATAAACTCAATCTTATGGTCATCTTTAATGATTCGGTCATGATTGATTAATTGTTTATTAAAAGTCCCGCTTCTTGTAAGAATTTTGGATTTTAACATTTCTGCTACAGCATCAATTAAACCAGAACCGCATATACCGATAGGATTTTTATTTTTTATAGTAGTATAACTTACATCCAGAGTTTTTGGATCAATTTTAATAGAATCTATTGCTCCTGAGGCGGCTCTCATTCCATCCTTAATATGAGCACCCTCCAGAGCAGATCCTGCCGCACATGAACCCGTTGCGAGAAGATTATGATTCCCAACTATCAATTCTCCATTCGTTCCAATATCAATTGCTAAAGTTAATTCATCCTCATTTTCAATATCAGAAGATAAAATAACACCAACAGTATCAGCGCCTACAAAACCGGCGATAAGTGGGGCAGTATACACATTTCCTTGATTATTTATGTTTAAATTTAAGTTCCGAGATTTTACATTTAATCCATTTTTAATTAAAGGTACATATGGACTTAATCCAATTGAAGTGGGATCCAATCCTAAAAAGATATGATGCATAACAGAATTACCTACTACACTAGCCTCATAGATTTGTGAAGGAGTAATATTGGATTTGGAACAGGTTTTTAAGATTATATCATTTAAGCCATCAATTACAGCAGAATTTAATTTTTGAAGTCCATTTTCATTATTTTTTATATATGTTAATCTAGTAACTACATCTTCCCCAAATGCTGTTTGTTGATTAAGTTTGGAAGCAATGGAATAAATTTTTCCATCATTTAGGTTTATTAAATATCCTACAAGGGTTGTCGTACCAATGTCAAAAGCAATACCGAAACATTGCTTTGTTTTATTACCGGGCTCTACAGCTATAATCTTATATTTATTTAAGAGAGTTAACGTTATTTTGTGTTCATTTTCTCTTAAAATTTTTGAAAGTTCATTTAATACTTTTATATTGATAGAAAAGCAATTTCTATTGTCAAACTCCGTGTATTGGGATTGAAGCGCCGAAATAATTCTTTCAAAATCAGAATCAGGTTCTTTTAATGATGGTTTATTAACTTCCAGATAGAATTTTTGAATATTAGGTTCTAATTTGATTCCTTTATTTATACCAGAGGTTAAGATTTTAAAATCTTCCAGTAAAAGTTCTTCGGGTAAAAAGATCCGAAATTGAGGAGGATTTATTTTTTCCAAATCATTTACAGAATTTTTATTGACTTTTGTTCTACAGGCTAATCTCCATCCGTTTTCAAGTTCCTCTTTACTTAACAATTTCTTCTCTTCATCCGTCGGAGGAATTAAGTATTCTTCACCTTGTTGGATTAAAAGTTTACATTTCCCACAGGTACCCGATCCACCGCATAAAGACTGAATAGGTACGTTTATCTTTAAAAGTATATCATAAAGAGTTTTATCCGAATAATATACTCTTCTCGATAATGGTTCAAAATCTAATACTATTTTTTCATTACTACCTTTCATAATAAATTCTTATTAAAATCTAATTAGTGTTTTAATTGAATTGATTTTACCTTACATAAAGACTTAACAAACTTAATTTTTAATAATTCAAATTTTTATAATCAAAATAATATCAAAACTTTAAATTACTTAGGTATTTTAAATTACAGTAATAATTATAATTGTTTTTTTGAAATATTCAATTAATAAATAAATTTACTCTTAAGAGGGGAAATTTTAAAATGCAAAAAAAATTAACACCCCAAGAATTAGCTGAAAAAGCATTAGGTTTATTGAATGAGACAGATAAGCTGGAAGAACAAAAGAATTGGCTAAAGGCTATTGAAAATTATCAACAAGCTGCAGAATATTTGAAGCAATCTGGGTATTTACCCCATCGTATTGAAGATATTTATAATAGAATAGCAGAGATCAAAAAGTTTTTAGAACATGAAAAAATTTATCAAAAACAAACCAAACAAGCAGAACTAGATAAACTCCAAAATCAGGCTTTTGCGATACTAGATGGGGCGAAAAATCTGGAACAAAATGGTTATTTTAAAGATGCCATTAAGCAGTATATGTCTGCTATTAAGTTATTGGTAGAAGCAGGTTGGACAGAAACCCAACTTGAAAATCTAAAATCTAAAATATTAGTCTTAGCACAAAATGCTGAGCGTCAAAAAATATCCCAAGAATCGAAAATTCAAACTCCAGTAGATTCCAAAACATATACCCAAAGCATAAAAACAATAGAACCAGAAATCGAAAAAAAGTCAGATAGTCTAATTGCCTATGAAGCTAAAAGGCAGAAAGAAGATCAGATCCAGAATGATGCCTTTAAATTAATAGATTTTGCAAAAACTTTTGAGAAAGAAAAAAGATTTGATAATGCTATTCAAAACTATCAAGAAGCAATTAAACTATTAAATTCAATTGGATGGACTGATCAGACAAAAAATTTACAACTTTTAATTGAAAAACTCAAAAAAGACAAATTAAATTTTGAACATATTGAAATTCAGAGGCAAAAACAAGCTATTGATTCGCTAAAAACTACAACAATCCCAATATCACCTAAAGTGGAATCTGAAGATAAAATTCGAAAAGAGAAAGTTAGGGAATTTGAATTTCGAAAGCAAAAGGAGGAAGAGATTCAAAATAAGGCGTTTAATTTAATTGATTTCGCAAAAAACCTCGAAAGAGAGAAAAAATATGAGGAAGCAATTGTACAATTTCAGAATGCTATAGAATTATTAAAATCTATATCCTGGGATTCTTATATTCAACCGATACTGAACTTTATTAATGACATAAAAGAAAAGAAAAATAAAGAGATACGAGCTGAACAAATTAAGAAAAAAAGAGAAGATGAGTTATATCAACTCCAAAAGACTATTCATGAAAAGCAAAAAGAAAAATTTGTTCAATCGACTCAAGAAATAGAATCACGAAGAAGGGATTTTGAAAAAGAAAAATTAAAACAAACTGAAAAGGAAAGCCAATTTTTCAATTTTTTAAATAATGCGGATAAAATTTTAAAAGAAAAAGGAGACTATGCTAAAGCTATAGAGGAATATGAAAAAGCTTTTGAAAAGCTAAAAGAATTAGGACCGGGATGGGAATCTTATTATCCGACAATTGAAGCAACCATTTCAAATATAAAAGAAAGGAAAGATTACCAATTAGAACAAGAATTAGCAATTTTAAAGAAAAACGAAGAGAGAAATAAAAGAGAATTAGAATTTCAAGATCAAATTGAAAAACTGTTAATTAGAGAGCGTAAAAAGATAACACAAAAAGAAATTATTCTCAAGGCTAGAGAAGAAGAATTAAAATCTCGAGAACAAGGCAAGATTAAGGCTTTTCAGTTTCTGGAAGCAGGGCAAAATTATCTTAAAAAAGGAGATTTTGATAGAGCTATCTATTCTTATCAAAATGCAGGCAATATTTTTGCTGAGATTCAATGGACAGATGAATTACCTTTAATCGAAAAATCAATAAAAGAAATTGAAGAAAGAAAAAGAGAAACATTAATAGCAAAACAAAAGGAATTACAAAATGCTATAGAAAGAGAGAAAGAGGAACGAGAATTCCAAACCGCATTAAAAACTCAATTACAATTAGAACGAGAAAAATTAAAGGAAAAAGAGATTACATTACGATTACATGAAAAAGAAATGGAACATAGAGAAAATCGAAAAAGTGAAGCTTACAAATTGCTTGATATAGCCCAGAATTATGTCGTAATGGGAGATTATGAAAATGCTATTAAGTATTATCGTCAGGTTGCCAATATTTTTGCAGAAATTCAATGGAGTAATGAAGTTAATCTAATTCAAGAAGCGATTATAGAAATTGAAAATAAAAAAAGAGAGACTCAAATTCAAAAACAAAAAGAATTTCAAACAGCCTTAGAAAAAGAGAGAGAGGAGAGAGAATTCCAAGAGAAAATATCTAAAGATATGCAGGAAAATATTCAAAATCTTAAGCAAAGAGAAATTAAGCTAAAAGAACAAGAACAAGAAATAGACCATCTAGAAAAAAGAAAGGGGGAAGCATTTCAATTATTGGATAAAGCTCAAAATTTATTAATGTTAAAAAATGCTGATGAGGCTTTGGAAATATACTATAATGTTATTAATATATTTGCTCAAATTCAATGGCAAGATGAAATCCCAATTATCCAAAATGCAATCAAGGAAATTAAAGCAAAAGAAGAAGAGAAAGAGTTATGGAAACAAAAAACAATGCAGAAAGCATTGGAAGAAGCAACTCAATATCGCCAGTTCATAGAAGATTTAAAAAATCAGCGTGAAATTGAAAAAGTTAAATTAATGGAAAAAACGGAATTTATTGAAAAACAAAAAGAAATAAATGCCCAGCTTTCTGCTAAGCAAGAACACGCTTTTAAAATTATAGATGAGGGGGATGATTTATTAAAACAAGAACAATTTAATGAGGCAATAACGCGATTTAAAGAAGCTATTTCAATTTTATCTGAAACTGGATGGGAACCAAGTTATTTAGGTTTATTACAGGAAAATATTGAGATGATAAAAAACAGAAAACTTGAAATAGAGGAAGAGAAAGAAAAAGAAAAACAATCGATGCAAAAGAGGCAAAGAGAGGAACAAGATTTTCAACAAAAAGTTGCTAAAGAACTCAAGACAGAAAAAGAAAGAATTAAAGCTAAAAAGATTGAAATTCAAAAACGTGAACAGTTGAAAGCGAAAATTGAATCGAATAAAACTCAAGCTTTTGATTTGATGGAACAAGCAGAAGATCTATTAAATAAAGGTCAATATGAATTATCGTTAGAAAAATACAGACAAGCAGAATTAATTCTTAATGAAATTCAATTTCCCACCCAAGTTATAAAAGATACAATCTTAAAAGTAGAAGAAAGAAGAAGAAGTGAAATAATAGAAAAAGAAAAAGAATTAGAAAAACAACTTAAAAAAAATCAGGAAGAATTCTTTTTTAATCAAAAGATTGCTGAAAGATTGAAAACTGAAAAACAAAAGATGCAATTAAAACAAATACAAATACAAAAGAAGGAAGGGCTAAGGGAATATATGGAAAAAAGAAAAGAAGATGCTTTTAATTTACTGAAAGAGGCTGAGATTTTCCTCAATCAATATCAATATGACAAATCTTTAGAACTATACGAAAGTGCAGAATTAATATTATCTGAGATTCAATATCCTATCAATGTAATTAGAGATATGATCCATAAAGTAAAGGAAAAGAAAAATGTTTATGAAATAGCAAAACAAAAAGAGATTGAAATTAAAATTCAAAAAGAGAGAGAATTATATGAGTTCCAGAAAAAAATAACGGATAATTTTAAAAAAGAAAAACAGAGATTAACAGAAAGAAAATTAGTTTTAGAAGAGAAAGAAAAACTCAAAACAATATTAGAATCAAAACGGCAAGAAGCATTTGAAATTTTGGATAAAGCACAAAACTTTACTAAAAATTCTAATTATAATGAAGCGATTGAATATTATCGGAAAGCAGAATTAATTTTAAATGAACTACATTTTCCGACCGATTCAGTTAAAGAAATGATTTCTAATGTGTTAAATTTAAAAGACGATAGAGAGAAATTAAAAGAATTAGAACTTCGAAATGAATTAAAACAGTTAGAAGAACAAAAACAACTGAATATATTAATTGAAGAAAGAAAAAGACAGGAAGAGGAAAAGAAGATTGCGCAAAAATTAGCCCTCCAAGAGAGAGAAAAGTTAATTCAAGAACAGAAAAGTCAAAGAGAGGCCGCATATGCTTTACTTGAAGAAGCTGGAAAGTATTTAAAAAGAAAAGTTCCAGATTATGATAAAGCAATCTCATTATACTATCAAGCTAAAAAAATTTTATCAGATAGAATTGGATGGGAGCCCGAAATTAAAAATTTAGATTATCTTATCAAAGATCTTCAGCAGGAGAAGGCTAATCTAATTGAAAAGCAGAAATTTGAAGCTCAGCAACAATTAAAACGCCAGCAAGAATTTGAATTATTCAAGGAAGAAATGAGAAGAAAAAAAATTGATCATGAAAAACAGATGGAAGATCAACGTTCAAAATTAAAAAATTTTGAGGATAAAAAACAGAGAGATAATGAATTAAGAGATGAGGGATTAAACTTGATAGATAAAGGAAAAAGAAAGGCAGAGATGAAGAATTTTAATGGAGCTTACGAAATTTTTGAAAAAGCTATAACTCTTTTCAGAGAAATTGGATGGAATGATCAAATCAAGTATATCGAAACTGAAATAAAAAACACTAAAAATTTAGAACAAAAATTTACACAGGAATTAATAGAAAGAGAAAAGCTGAAAGATGAATTGGAAAAACAACGTCAGGAAGAATTAGAAAGGTGGAGAAAAGAAGATATTAGAAAAAGAGCTACTATTGGAGAAGTTGGAAATCTTGCTGATGAAGTTAGCGACCTTTTAAAAAATAGAGATGAAAAATTAAAATTATTAGAACAGGAGAAAAAGCAGCAAGTAAAAATTGAAGCAAAAGAGTTCAGCCGAAACATGGGAAAGATGTTAAAAATCAAACAAGAATTGCTTTCAGAACTAGAAAAATCCAAAAAGGAAGAACAAAAGCGGAAAGAAGAACAACAAAAAGCCAAAGACCGCAAGGAAGTTGATGAAATTGCAAAAATGCTTAGAGATCTTAAAAAAAAAAATGAAACGAAATAAATTGAATTTAGGCTTTTTTCTATTTCTTGATTATTTTATATCAAAATGTTGATGATTTAAATTATTCAAAACCATAATTAATTCAAAAATCAAATATGCTTTTTTCATTAAGTGATTAATAAAATTGATTTTCAAAATTGTAACTTAAAATTTTATAATTTAATTATAATATAATAATAAAACAAATTTCTAAATGGAAAATGACGGTAAAAAAGGATGAGATTTTTAAATCTCGTATGTATGCAAGACAGCAACTAATTGATGGATGGGATCAAGGTGTTATAGATAATGCTTGCATGTTAATCATAGGAATTGGATCATTAGGCTGTGAAATCGCTAAGGATTTTGCTCTGATGGGAATAGGAAAGCTCATTTTAGTTGATTTAGACTTAGTTGAAACTTCAAATTTATCTAGGCAAATGTTATTTAGGGTAGGGGATGAAGGGAGACCAAAAGCAGAAGTTGCTGCTGAACGTTTGAAAGAAATGAATCCATATTTAAGAGTGGATAGTTATTACGAAAAGCTTCAAAAATTGCCCATTTCGGTATATGAGGAGGCAGATGTTGTTATTGCCGCATTAGATAATTTTAATGCTCGTTTAGATTTGAATAAAATTTGCCTTAGGCTGAAAAAACCCATGATAGAAGGAGGAACGGTAGGTTTTGAGGGCCACGTGCAGATTGTGATTCCTGAGAGCTCTGGATTAGAATATAAAAATAAAGAAGCTGAAATTGAAAAATTAGTTGAGTCAAGATTGTGGGAGCTTAAGGAAGAGGGATATCCAAAATATTTTCAAGCTAAAGAAAGAATAGAGAAATTAGAGAATTTAATAGAACAAATTAATGAAACGATAATAGAGCCAATAAAATCAAAAATTAGAAAAGATATAGAGCAGGTATTTGACGAAGAATATGCTCCAAAAGTTTTAGATGTTACACCTTGTTATAGATGCTTGGTACCTATTCCCCCTCCAGATGATAAATTAGTAGCAGCGTGTACCCTAAAAGGGATTCCACGCAATAGAAGTCATTGTGTAATTAAAGCTGAAGTGGATTTTGAAAAAGTTTATGATCATAAACCTGATTTAAACAATGATGAGGAAGTCCTCAAGTTAATGGAGCTTGCTCAAGAGGAACTTGAAAAATTAAGACGCCGAATTTTTAATGAGAATATCCCTCCTGAAAAAAGAGAGTCATTAAGCACAGAAGAAATTAAAGAATGGCAGGAAAATATTTTAGACACATTTGGACCTGATTACAAATTTGAAGAAATGGAAAATATATTAGGGAATAAAATTGCAGCAGTTCAGACCGTCAGTTCTGTTATTGCCAGTATACAGTCTCAAGAAGCATTAAAACTACTATTCCGCGTCAAGGGGCGGAATATCGGCCCACCAATGAATCCTCCCTATGTTAATTATAATGGCGTTTATGGACAATTTGACCATTTAGATATTGTAAAAAGAGAAGATTGTCTGGCATGTGGTAAGATTAAAGGGGAGGAAAATGTCAATATCGTTGTCCCTTTCGACGCAAATGTAGGATATATCTTTGAAGCCATGAAAATTAGCGGATTTTCTTTAGATCCCGAATTATGGATGATCACTAACCCAATGACTAAAGAAATTATTTGGAATCCTTTGGTACCATCATTAAAAGATCCGAATTATAAGTTAATAGCCCTTAAAATCAATAATAATGACATAATTGCTATGACTCCTCTAGGTAAAGCAAGAGAGAATTTTGAAATTACCAAATATAATGTTATCATTTCTTATATGTAAATATCTCTAAGTAATTTTCATTTCCTCTCTTTTTTTATTAACAAGATCAATAATCTCATCTATTAAATAAGAGTCAATTCCGGCATTCTCTCCAGTCTTTAAATCTTTTTTTAGATCACCAAAATAGATCATTTCACTTTTATTGATTCCAAAATGTTCTTGAATTTTTATTAACCCATCTGGATTTGGCTTCCATTTTCTAATATCCTCCCTTCCAACAATATAATCGAATTTATGATAAATTTTTGCTGATTTCAATGAAGATTCAATAGTTTTTCTTGTATTGAGAGAAAATATAGCTAATTTTATGCTTTTAGGTACTCCAAACAATTCTAAGTTATTAATGAAAAAAATGGTTTCTTGAATTTCTCTGTTCTTACCAATATTTTTCATCTCATAATGTTGTATAATTTCAAAAAAATTTTCTAATTCTTTTTCATCTTCTTTTTCAACGATATAATCAAGACATGCTGAAATATGCTTAAATTCACAATCCTCTCCATAAATTTTTGTATATCTATCACTTAGGAGTTGCTTTAAATGATGCCAATCTGCAGCTAAATCAACAATAGTTCCATCCAAATCAAGAACTATTACTTTTTTATTTTTAAATGAGATCATATTTATCCTTTTTATTTTAAAAATTAAAAAAAGAGGAATCAATTAATAAATTACGGTTAAAGATTTTTTTTGCACAAAAGTGAGGGGATTTAATTTATAAATTAATATTAATCCATAGCATATTTTTGAGTCCATTGTTTAGCTTTTTGTTCATACTTTTTCAGGCTCCTAAAATATTGTTCACCTGCTTCATGGTTAAGTGGATCACCTGGATTAAAGAATGGAGCTTCTAAGTGCATCATGGCTTTTAAAGCTTCAATAATATTTGTTAATGTTTTTGAAGGAGTCCATCCAGAAGCCCCCGTGGCAGCATCAACTTTACCCACTAAGTCTGGGTTTATTAAATCTAAACAAATGTTTAATTTGCCAGGAGGGATCGAAGAATCAATATTCGGATGCCACATAAGGGTTACTGCATAAGTGTACGGAGGAGCGAAAGGATAATTATCTGGGAATTTAATTTCAAATATAAATTTACCATCCGCATAAGGTGTGCCTTTTTTTCCAATAATCGTCAATCTTAGATGATCAATACTTCTCCCCCAAGGTTCAAGAATTACAAGAGGATTGTCTTTATACGCATCTAATGCTTCCGCGTAGTCTGTTTCTTCTCGCATACGTATACACTTCTAATTTCTGATTCTATTATGTTAATTTTGTTTATTGTTTCTTATAAATCTTAAATATATTAATTGATTATAAATTTTTTCATTAAGAAAGATTTAAATTCTCGAATTTAAATCAACTCTTAGTTGCCTTTTAGATTTTTTAAGAGAGAATAGTAAAAATTATATTAATTCAATAATTTAGAAATATATTAGATTTAACTTTAAGCATTATCTTACCCCCCTTAGCTCAGTTGGTCAGAGCGCGCGGCTGTAGATGAACAATTATCGCGTACTTAGGCTATTGCCAATGAAGTTACGTCAGCCGATACCGTGAGGTCCCCGGCTCAAATCCGGGAGGGGGGACTATTATTATTTATTTTTGAGTTTTGCTTTGATAGTAAAAATCTCATTATATAAATCTCCGCCCGTTGCTGGTGGAATATAGAGCGTCCTTTTCGTCTTAAGTTGTATAGCATTGGTGGGACAATAATCCACACAATTTCCACATCCTATGCATCTTTTTTTAATAATGGAAAAAACTTCATTTTTAGTTACAATGGCATCCATTTGGCAACGCTCGACGCATGCACCACAACCATTACATAATTCAGGATCAATTTCTGAGAAGTAATTACTTAATATCAATTGCCCTGGATTGGGAAGAGCTTTTAGAATTCTCAGTCCTTCACAGCAACAAGTACAGCAACTGCAAATAAAATCAGGTCGTTGAGCATTATTTACTTGATGGATTAAACCCTCTTCCTCATTCTTTTTAATGATGCTTAGAGCTTCATCCTTAGTTATTTGCCGCCCCCAACCTTGCTCAATATATCTCTGAGCAGCATAGCCAAAACTTAAGCAGGTTTCTCTTCTTGTTGTCATTTTACATGGCTTCTTAAGTAAATCTCTACCCTGACGACAAACACAGTTAGCTATCATATAAGGTCCTTCGGCTTTATCGAGGATTTTTTTAACATCATCATACTTAGCCAATCCTTTAGCAACTTCTAAATTTTGTTCTACTGGTAATAATCGCGTTTGAGGTAGAGGTATTTTTCCGAGTTTTCTCAAATAGGCCTCATATAAATACTTTAATGAATCTTTGAAAAATTTTCGAGTTAATTTATTTACTTGATAATCCGACATTCCTACAATGAAGTTTGCATTACCATACGTTTTTGTATTATCTACTTTAAGTGCCATAATAGCCCCTTTTTTCGCCATAGTATCTAAGTGATATTCCAATTCTTGAATAGAATATCCTTCTGATTTTATTCGATTATAAATAACTTCTAATGTTTCTAAATCTTTCCATGAAAATCTTAAGTATTGGGCAATCTTTGCTTCTTCTGGAGTAAATAAATGTTTCAATAAACGAATTTCAACTCCAGATTCAGTGGGAGGAAAACCAATCGTAACCTTATCAAGATGCTGTTGTAATTCTCTGTAAATCTCATCATTCATATTGGATCTATAGATAGAAATAAATGATTATTTTTTAGTGTTTTTACACCAAAAGTTATAGAACTTCAAAAAATTCTTATTTTAATATCCACTATTAGTCCTATAAATAGCACGATTGAATTAGATGAAAAAAAAAAGAACTGCTGTTGTCGGTGCTGGATGGTTTGGTAGGGCTCACTTAAGAAATTTTGATGAATTATCTAAATTAAGAGGAATCTGCGATGCTGATGGAGCAAAATTAGAAAACATTCGAAATAATCATCAATATGATGATGTAAATTTATATAAAGATGTAGATAGCTTAATTAAAAACGAGGAAATAGATGCTGTTAGCGTTTGTACACCACCAAAGTATATACCTGAAATTTCAAAAAAATTTGCAAATGCTGGTATAGATATCTTAATGGAAAAACCTATGTCTTTGAATATTAAAGATTTAAAGGAATTTAAAAAATATGAAAATAGTATTCGGATTATGCCAGGGTTTATAGAACTCTATAATCCTGTCTTTGAGAAATTATTAAATGAGTTACCTAAAATAGGTGAAATATATACCATTGCTTCTAAGCGAGTTGGTCTATACCCAAGAAGAGAATGGCAGATGGGAGTTATTTTGGATTTATCAATCCATGATATTTATCTTCAAGAGAGAATTATGAATAAGAATAAAATTTTAAATGCAGTTGGGTTCAAAAAATCTTTTAAAGATAGTATCCATGCTGATGCTGCATTTATTATTATAGATTTTGGAAGTGCTATTGGTAATATTGAATCTAATTGGCTAACCCCCTCTAAATTTAGAAGAATGTATGTGAATGGAGAAATGGGAGGATTAATGATTGATTTTATCTCTCAAAAAATTACATTACGGACTGGAGAGAATTTAGAAGGAGAATGGCCCGAAACGAAGGAAATAACCTATACACCTATAAGATCAGATGAACCCTTAAGAAGAGAGATATATAGTTTTCTTTATGATAAAGAAACGTTAGTCAGTTTAGATGATGGAATTCGAGCCTTAGAAATAGCTCTTAAAATTGTAAATAATTAAGTAAAAAGAACAAGTGAGAAAAAATGAGTGAAGAAAATAAAAATGAAGAATATGAATTAGAAAAAATTCGAATGAAAAAAATGCAGGCTCTAATGGAAGCACAAAAGAGAAATCAATCCTCCAAAGAAAAAGTGGCTACGGTTTGGGAAAAATTGGATTACGTATTAAAAGCTGTTATGATGCCTGATGCATATGCATATTTAAATCAATTAAAAATGAATGAGCCTCAGGTTTATAATTGGATCATAAATGAATTAATATCCCCAGATGTAATTGAAAATATCGATTACCTTTTAGCTATTATTAGTCAAAGAGGTGGCGTTGCAAGAAGAATTCCTAAGGATGCGATAATACTTCTTGAACGAAAGGCAAAAGGTATTAAGAGTAAGATACAGGTTAAGCAAGGAGATGGAGATATGATGGATTTGCGATCTTATTTAAGTAAATAAAACTTACCTCCCTTTGGTTTAAATACAAATATTCTTATATTAAGCATTCTAATTTTTATTTTTCTTAAGTAGCTTTAATTATATTTCATTTTTAAATTAGTTTCTGATTGAAAGAGCTCCAAATATAATAAAAATTATTGAAAAAGTATTGATGAATATGACCCCAAAAAATAAGATGGATTTCATTTCTACCCAAGATTGGAATATAACTGATTTAGATAAATTATTAGACCTAACAAGAGATATAAAATTAAAACCTGAAAATTATAATAATTCTTTAAAGGGTAAATCGTTATGTATGTTTTTTTATAATCCTTCAACAAGAACGAGAAATTCTACAGAAGTGGCTGCTTATCAACTGGGTATGCACCCCACATTCAATAGTATAAAAGATTCTTGGTTAGGATATCAATCTGAATCTGTAAAGGATACAGCTAAAGTTTTAGCACGATATTATGATGCAATCGGAATACGATTGTTCCCAGTTTCTGTGGATTGGATTTATAAAGAGGGTAATCGAATTTTACGTGAATTTGCTACTCATTCTGATGTTCCAATAATTAATTTTGAAGATGATCAATTCCATCCACTTCAAGCATTGACAGACATTTTTACAATTAAAGAAAAAAAAGGGAATCCAAAAGGAAAAAAGATAGTGATTTCATGGGCATATCATCCAAAGCCTTTACCTTTAAGTGTTCCTAATTCAATCTTATTAACTACATCTCGATATGGGATGGATGTGACATTAGTTCATCCCGATGAATATGATTTAGATGATGAAATAATATATAGAGCAAAAACAAACGCAAAAGAATCGGGAGGGTCATTAACGATTTCTAACAACATTAAAGAGGGCTATAGCGATGCAGATGTAGTATACGTAAAAAGTTGGGGTGCAATAAAATATTATGGGAATGCTAAAGATGAAAAACAGTTAAGATTACCATATAGAGAAAGTTGGAGAATTAAAGAAGAATATTTAGATTACACAAATTCTACTTCAATTTTTATGCATTGTCTTCCTATTCGACGAAACATTGTAGCAGATGATGCTGTAGTTGATGGTAAGCATTCAATTATTTATGATCAAGCAGAAAATCGATTATATACCATTAAAGCACTTCTTTATTATTTATTAAAACAAAAAAGTTGAAAAAAAAGTTATTGTTCTCTTCCAGATATTATCGCAATCACTTCCCATTCACCATTTGGAAGTTGATTTGCATCGATATTCGAAAATTGGAATGCGAAGGGCCTTTCAAAAATTTTTTCTACCATAGGACCAAAAGAACTTATGGCAAAAATAAATAATCTCTTTAATATATTTTCTAGTTTCTCGGTACTCTTTATTTCTTCCATAACCCCTTCAATTACTTTTATTTCTTTCGAATTATAGTGATATTTATATACAAGCTTAAAGTCAACCGGGGTAGGAGCTTCCGGATCATCATAAGTCAAGCCTCTTTTACGAAAGGGAAACAAGGTGTTTAAATAAAAATTAAATATTTCTTCATGGTGATCTTTTAAAAGATGAGATATTCTTGAACGTGAACTATATTGTGGCCAGTATTTTTTCATCATCTCTAGTAAGCGTGGATAATTCTTATATTTGTTTTCACTGTCCTTTTGTAAGGAATCTAACAATTGGTTCTTTATAGGTTTAAAGTCGGTTTCTTTTCCTATTCGAGTTATAAATTTCTTGAAGTTTATTGACATTGTACAGAGAGCTAAAGAAGTTATGGTTTATTTTTTATTTAAAATCTTTAATTTTTTATATAATATTCTCATAATATAAGTTTTCATATTTATTTCTTCTGTTATGCCAAATCTTTCAGCATATTCAGAAATTCTTATTATAAAATACAATAAATTATTTAAAATAAAAGGTTTGATTTATTTAATTATTAAGTAAATATTCTTCTCTTTTGCTAATCATGGGTAGTAAAAAAATTGGGTTAGTATATACCGATGAATATCAGAAATATAATTTCGGTGATCGTCATCCTCTCCGTCCCTTAAGAATTAAGTTAACTTATAGTCTCATGGAAAAATTAGGACTCTTAAATAATGACAGACTTGAAATTATTCCTCCAAGAATGTGTTCGAGTGAGGAGTTGGAGATGGTACATTCCAAAGATTATATTAATGCTGTAAAAAAACTGAGTGAAGATCCTGATGATAATAGAATCAAACCTTACCTATATGGCTTAGGTCCAGGGGATAATCCGGTTTTTAAAGGTATGTATGAAGCATCAGCTTTAGTTTGTGGGGCAAGTCTAGTTGCTGCTGATATAATCTGGAAAGAGAATGAAATCTGTTTTGCATTCAATCCTGCGGGAGGATTACATCATGCTATAAGAAATAAAGCCTCTGGTTTTTGTATCTTCAATGATATTGCCGTAGCTATCAAACATCTCAAGAGGTTAGAGAAAAATATCAAGATTGCTTACCTTGATATTGATGCTCATCATGGAGATGGGGTTCAATGGCTCTTCTATGATGATCCAAATGTTTTAACAATTTCTTTACATGAAAGTGGAAAATTTCTATTTCCAGGAACCGGAGATATCAAAGAAATCGGGGAGGGAAATGGATTAGGGTATTCTATTAACTTTCCATTATTACCCGGGACTAGTAATAAAATGTATTTAAAGCTTTTCAGAACATGCATACCAAAAATATTAGAAACGTATCATCCCGACATTCTTTTAACTCAACTAGGAGTAGATACTCATTTTAATGATCCGTTAACTCAATTGGGACTTTCAATTTCTCTGTACAGGGATTTAGCTCAAACCATTGAAACTTGTGTAACTGATTATTGTAATAATAGATGGCTAGCTTTTGGGGGAGGGGGTTATTTAATGTCGGTAGTTCCGCGAGCATGGACTTTATTCTTAGCAAAAATGCTGGATATGGAATTAGAGAATAAATTACCGGATGGTTGGATTGAAGAAGTCAAAAAAAATGTACCCTATGAGGAAACTCCTTATCTATTATGGGATCGAAATGATAAAGTCGAAGTCCAGCTTCTTGCCCATCCTGAACTAGCAAAAAAAATGATTGATTATAATAAATCATTAGTTAAGTTATGTGAAGAAAGATATTTACCAAGTTTGAGTAAAGCTTAAATTTGCCATCATTCTCTTAAAAAGTTTTTATTTGAGCAAAATTTTTCTTGAAGAATTTGATTTTACTTCTACAAATATGATTCAGAATTATATAATTTTATAAAAAATTTAGAGTTCAGGATTCGACCTTAAAGATTTTCTTAACATAATCAGGAAGGGCAAATCCAAAATAAAATTCAATCGCACTAGAAATTACAAATAATCTGACAAGTACTCCTCCTACTAGATCAAAACTTATCGCAGCATCCAATAATCCTCCTATAAATAAAGTTATAAAAGCTGCTATTAGGAAATACCCTCTTAATTTATTTGCTGGTACACCAGTTTTAATAGAATAAACCGCAATCATAAGGCCGGTAAAGAGTATTAAACATAATGAAAGAAGAATGTAGATGGATACGAAAGGTTTATATGCTACATCTACAGCATTCTGAAATTCTCCTATTGAATTATAATCTGTAAACAAGATATAAAGAAAAATTATCTCATATATTAGTTCAATGATTCCAAAAGTAATTTGAAATAATTTCTGTCTTTCCTTATATAAGATTTCAGTAAATCCCGTGATCCAAATAAATGTAGTTATCGGATATCCAACTATAGCAATTAGGAAATATATTTGAGGATGTAAAACTTCACCCGTAGTAAATAATGATCCTATAAGAACAATGCCGCTTGGAATCCACGCTTCTACTATACCAATCCAAGTAATCCCCACCAAAACATATACCCTCTCATTTGTATTTTTATATTTTGACGCAACCGTAATTCCAACGATGGTAAAGATTACAACTATAATAATACTAAATAGTGCCATGACTGTTTCTAAAGGCGATAATATCATACTTTAATCACATTTTCCATTTTTACAAGAAGATATAATTTTAAAATTTAATTAGAATAATAGAGCATTTTAATATAAATTTAATTTGATAATTTTCATTACCTTACTAAAGCAAAATTAAAAAGAAAACTCATATTAAAAATCAGAATTTTAAGTAAGGCAATCTACTAATATATATATGGAAGTACAATATTATGAAAACATTAATGAGTACATTGACTTAGTGTTTCCTTTTTTACTAAAGAATGAAGCAGAAAACAATCTCCTTTTCTCCATACTTAATGCTCTAAAATTAAACCAAACTACATATGGAGATTCTAAACCCATTTTGATTGTTGTCAAACAATATGATGAGATTAAATTGGTTGCTCTTAGAACTCCCCCTTATAACCAATTAATTTCATATACCGATGATTTAAAAACTCTTGATGTACTAGTTAAGGATCTTCTAAAAAAAAGTGTGAATCTGCCAGGAATTTTAGGTTTTAAAGACGGTGTACAAAGATTTATTAAAAAATATTGCGAAAATAAAGGATTGGTTGCTAAATTAACGAGAAATGAAAGGGGTTATAAGTTATTAGAAGTGGCAAAACAAACTTTTGGAAATAAACCATTGATCGTCGGAGAAAAATCACATCAATCCTTAATTCTTAAATGGGCGAAAGAAATGATCTTAGAAGCGGGTCTTATGACCAAAGCAGAGCAAATGGACCGAACTCTAAATCAAACAAAAAAGGATATTACATATGGAAAGATTTTCTTGTTGCTTGATAATACTATACCTGTTTCCATGGCAAGAATAGCAGGGAAGACACCCAATGGAGGTCTTATTAACTTAGTTTACTCACCCCCTCCTTTTAGGAGGAAAGGATATGCTACTGAATGCGTGGCCAAATTGAGCCAGCGACTTTTAGACGAAGGAAATAAATTCTGCTTTTTGTTTACTGACCTTGCAAATCCAACATCAAATAGGATATATCAAAAAATAGGATATCTCCCGATTATTGATATGGATCAATATATCTTTTTAAAAAAGTAATCTATTAGATTTTTGTCGATATCATTGATTTAAATATGTCCAGATGGGTGATAACAAATCATAAGGTAATCATGTATCTTTTTTTTGATTCAAAAATCAGTTTCTCTATTTTCACTTTTGTCATAGGACAAACGAAAGTTATAAATACTAGAATCAACAATAGTTGATTAAGAAAATCGGATTTCCCATGATGTCAAAATATATTCTTATACCTAAAGCCGATGAAATCGGTAATACCTCAAGGTCTTTTTGCATTGGAGATTTACTCAAGACGAGGAGCCCTTAACCCTGTTATTAGATAAATATGTCTCCTCTTTTTTTATATTTTTTATGTGTCATGGGTTCCGATTTTTTCTTATTTTACTTTTCATACCTTAGCGAATAAGAAGTAATATTTGATTCGAAAGAATACTAAAGAATTTTTTATATGTAATTATTTAAGATACTATAAAATCGAATTTTTTTTAGCGGAAATTGTAATATGAGTACTGAAAAAATTAATAAGATCCGTTCTCATGAGCAATTTAATGTAAATAATATTGAAGCAATTTTCTTAACTAAACCTCAAAATATTACTTATGTGTTAGGTTTTAAAATAGAGAGTGATACGTTTATCGTAGTTCCAAGAAAGGATATTAATGATGGAAAGGTAATTGTGTTTATTAATGCTCTCGAATATGATCAAGTAAAAAATTTTATTGAAAAAGATAATAAATTTTCAGAGATTGTTGAGCTTGTTCTAATTCCTGGAGGGAAACCAAAATTTATTCAAAAACAGGTCAATAAATTAGGGCTTAATAATGTGGGTTTTGAGGATGATTTTATTTCAGTTAAAAAGTATGCCGAATGGAAAGAAAAATTCACAGTTCCTAATTTTATTGGAGCCTCACAGATAATTTCTAACGCAAGATTAACAAAGACTAAGGAGGAGATAGAAAGGATGAAACAAGCTGCAAAATTAGGAGAAATAGGTTTTAACGCTATTTATGAGGTTATCAAGGAAGGTATTTCAGAGGAAGAATTAGCCGCGGAGGCGGAATATGAGATGAGGAAGGCAGGATCTGAGGGGACTTCTTTTGATACAATTGTAGCCTCTGGAGAAAAATCCGCGTTTCCACACTCTAAAACTTCGGATAAAAAAGTTGAGGATGGAGA
>SDNV01000041.1 GCA_004524515.1 Promethearchaeota archaeon | reverse complement strand
GATAAAATATATGAGGTTGAGTTAAAATGAAAGTAAAATATTTTTTATTAGGAATTATATTTTTACACATTTTGTTATTCAGCACGATTGCTCAAGTACAAGCCGCTGAGTCAAGCTACTCTTTAGGAATTAAAAAAGGGACAGAAATTGTTCTGGAAGTGGAACTATTTGACGAAGATGGGTTAGAAGATGTTTTTGAAGAATACGGAGATGCCATACCGGAAGGTGCAGATGAAGTTGGAATGAAATATAAAATTTTAGTAAGAGAAGTGGATAATGACGCTGAAATCGATTTAGGGATATTAGGAGATTACGACGCTTTTGGTATTGAAGTAGATATTTGGGAGTGGACTAAAGGAGAACTTGCTGAAGATCCTACTGAAGAAGAATTTGAGATTGTATGGTTTCAAGATCCCGAAGATATAAACGATGCCTATGATAAAGTAGGAGGTTATGCTTATGATATTACCATGCCATTTGTTCCTATTGACGTAGTTAAATTTTTAGATGAAATTGATGAATGGAAAGAGGATGATCATGAAGAATGGAAAACCAAAGATAATATGGTCATCCATGATGCGATATTTGGTGAAGAAAATTATGTTGAAGTTTTTACCTATGATCTTGATACTGGTTTTTTAGTAGAATATAAAATAATAGATGAAGATGGAGCAATAATTTATAAATATGGGCAAAGTGAATTCATTCCTGGATATGAACTTCCAATTATACTAGGCTTTATTGGTATTTTTACAATTGGGTTAATATATCTTATCAAAAAACGCTCTAATCTAATTTTTAATTAAAATTTTTTTTTTATTTTAAATGGTTAAAACGATTAGAAATTCTTTTATGAAAAAGTAATTATAGAACTTCGCACGATTTAACAAATAAACTTTTGGCAAATAAATTTTATAAATAAAAGGAATAATACAACATATAGCTAAAAGATTTTATTTTGAAGTAAAATTGATTTAATAGATTGTTGGTTGAATAATGATATTAGAAGAAATAGAATTTGATCTTATTGAAATCAATGCAATGATTATTGCAATTATCGCAATTATAAATTTTCCTTTAATTATCAAAAAAAGAAAAGATTTTGTTAAATATTTACCTGGAATTATTTCCTTAATTTTTTTATTTATTTTTGGTTTCCTTGATGATTTATTCTAATTAGTAATTTTTGAGGTTTTAGAGAGTTTATGTATTTTATTTGGGGCAATACTATTACTAGGCGCATCTTTAATCGAACTTCATAAATTATTTTTAAATTGGAAATTAAATCGAAATCAAGAGCTTAATTAAGAAAAAATTGGTAAATTTTATAAATGGTGGATTAAAAATTATTGAAGAATTTGATGCAATTGCGCATTTTATTGCAATGTTAATCTTTATAACAGGTATCACTTCAACTAGTCTTATATTTTGGAAAAAAAAAACAGTTTCGAGCATATTTCTTGTATTTTTAATGATTGGCGGATTTTTGTATACTTTAGGTGATGTTATTGCTACCTCTGGGATATGGGTTGAGGAAACTGCTGATGAATTTGGAGATTCTTTCACAATTTTCTTAGCATCAATCATATTAATAATCGGATTTATTGTTATTTTAGAGCAAAAATTAAAAACATCAGAACAAAAATTCAGACATTTATTTGAAAACTCTCCTTATCCCGTGCTTCTTTTAGAATTAAATAGAACAATTAAAGATTGTAATATTGCTACGCTTGAATTATTTGAAACAAAAAAAGCAAATTTAACAGGTGTTGATTTTTCCGAATTTTTTATCGATCCTCTAAAATTATCAAATTTATTAAAAGAGAGAGTCGACTTCATGATTAAAGGTAAAAATTTAAAACCTTTAGAACTTAAACTTCAAAAAAAAAAAGAAAGTTTTGCTTGGGTGAGTTTACAAACATCTTTATTTGAAGTTGATAATGAGATTTTTTTGCAGATAATCTTACAAGATATTACGGATAGAAAGAAAGCAGAAGAGATTATTAAGGATGAAATGAAAAAGTTAAAAGAAATCGATCAAATTAGAAGCGATTTTGTAAGAAGGACATCCCATGAATTGAAAACACCTTTAATCTCTATTTACAGTTCATCTCAATATCTTTTAGATAATCTAAATCAAGATTTGAATGAAGAAACTTTAACTTTAATTGAATCAATAAATAGAGGAGGAAAAAGATTAAAAAGATTGACTGAAAACTTAATTGATGTATTTAATCTTGAGACTAATTTATTAATTATTCAAAAAGAAGAAGTAGATTTAGTAAAAATCATAAATAATTGTATTAAAGATATGTTTCTAATATTAAAAGAACGAAATATCTTTCATAAACTCGAACTTAATGATTCCTGTTATATCCAAGCAGATAAAATCAGAATTGAACAAGTTATATTAAATATGTTATCAAATGCGATAAAAAATACTCCACAAAATGGTCTAATATATATAGGATTAAACAAGACAAAAGATTTTGTAAATATTGTTTTTAAAGATTCAGGTATAGGATTTACTGAAGAAGAAAAAGAAAAAATTTTTAAAAAATTTGGAAAAATCGAAAGAGTCGATATTCAGAATGATATAATAATAGAGGGTTCGGGATTGGGTCTTTATATTTCTAAACAAATTATTGAATTACATGATGGAGAAATCTGGATGGAATCTGAGGGAAGAAATAAAGGTTCTGCTTTTACCATAAAACTTCCATTAAACTAAATTATAATTGAAAAAAAAGAGATAATTAAGTAAAATTTTCATTTAAATTAGTTAAACTTTTAATAGAAAGTTGAAAAATTATTATCTATAATTTGCTTCATATGAATTTGATTTATATCAGAAGCTTTACTAATATTACCAATTTCTGTATCAATCTCTTTAGCCACTTGAAAAAACTGGTTTTCTAAATATTTATTTTTCGAAATAGATTGAAGGGCATAAATCTTCGTTCCTGTTTTCCTAATTATATAATAAAGATAATTCGCTTGTATCGATAAAAAACCGCTTTCTTGATGCGTAAGTTCTGATGAAAATCCCATGATAGCTGTTAGAAATCCCGAGGTTAAAAAAGATTTTTCATCTGAGACATCTGATTTGGTTTCAAAACTATAAATTAACAGCGGAATACCTGAATGTTCAATGATAAGAAACTTCTGCAAACCAAGGTCAAAGGTAAACACTACAACTAAGGGAATGACGATGAAAAATGCTAAGCTAATAGCACGTAAGCTGATAAAAATAACTTCAATCTCTTGTTCTTCACAATAATCAAAACCATTAAAAATCGAAAAGATAAATATCAAAATTGCTAGTATCATGGTTGTTTTGAGCATCTTGGGTTTGTAAAATATTTTTCCCTTTTTGCTCTGATGATAATAATATAAATATGTGCAAAAGAGTGCGATAATGGAAATAAGGGGTAAAATAAAACCATAAAGAAATCGAAATAGTTCAGTTGAAACATATTCTCCCCGCATTATATAGATTTCTTCGATTTCCTCCAAAGTGTCTTCATTAATTGTCATTATAAAATAAAGAGGCAATATAGAAGATACCAAAGCAATTATTTTACCCAAATGTCGTCGAAGCATCCCATTGTACTCCAAACAAGCGGCAAGAAGTATAAATGATGAAATAAACGCTGTAAATAATTCAAGCTGACTAAAAAGAAGCAATTCAATATCTAAGACTTCTTCGTAATAATCTGCCATACTTTCTGAAAGCCAATGTAGTCCCCAGCTGAACATAAAAAGGGCCCATAAAATATAATTAGGTGTGCCCTTTTTATGACCTAAATATAATACTCCAATACTCATTATAAACATAAGGATTGCCATTGTCAATAGAACATAAATCTCAATTACATAGAATTCAACCATAGAAATTACCTCTTAATTTATAATTAATTAATTTAATTTAAATATATAGGTGATTTTAATTAATATTTTAAAGAAGAGATAATCAATAAACACCAAAAATTTTTTTAGTAATTCAAACTTGTTTCCTATTTTATAATTTATTACAATATTAAACTGAGAGCCGTCCCTCTGGGACAACTTTAGCGTTGAAATAGTAAGAAAAAAATGAGTAGCTTTGATTATTAAGGGAGTAATACAGTATAAGAGTATAGGATTTTTTAACCCTAATTTCAGATTTTAAATTTATTTTAGAATTGTAAAATTTTTAAATGAAAATAATATAAAAATTATTAATAAAAATAGTTCAAAATAACTTTCAAAAAATAATTTTTGAGGTTTTTATCACCAAAACTGGGATGTTAAAGGTCCAAAAAATAGATCTCCTATCAGAATTTGATATCCTTAAAGTGATATCATCTCATTTTGCCTTAAATTTAGGAGAATTTAGAATTTTAGCGAAAAACATCCATTTTAAGTATTTAATTAAGCTTATTTCAATTTTTAATCAAACAAAACAAAAATTCTAGAAAAATGAATGAAAAAAAATTAAAAAGTCATAGTTCCACTAAAGGCGCGAATAAAATTCCGAAATGTTTAGGGCCTGTTCCTAATTTAGAAGAATACGTTCATCGTGAGTGGTGGAATAAAATCTTTAATTCCTTTTATTTAAAGACGGATGGAGATGTAGTTGAGGATAAAACAATTACATCTAAGGAAATTGATATTTTTAGTCAAATCCTCAACTTACAACCAAATAACAATATTTTGGATCTATGCTGTGGACAAGGTAGACATTCTATGGAATTAGCAAGAAGGGGTTTTACTAACCTCGATGGGCTGGATCGCTCCCATTATTTGATTCAAAAAGCTAGAAAAAATGCGAAGAGAGAAATTTTGCCAATTAAATTTCGTGAGGGAGATGCGAGAAAGCTCCCCTATCCTCCAGATACTTTTGATATTGTGTTGATTTTAGGAAATAGTTTCGGATATTTTGAAACAATTAATGATGATTTAAAAGTCTTAAAAGAGGTTTCTCGAGTTTTAAAACCATGGGGTAAAATTCTTGTTGATATTTCCGATGGTGACTATTTAAAAAATAACTTTCAACCCCGTTCATGGGAATGGATTGATAAGGAACATTTTGTGTGTAGAGAGAGGTCATTATCATTAGACAAACAACGTCTGATTTCTCGGGAGGTTATAAACCACGTAAATAAAGGAGTGTTGATCGATCAATTTTATGCTGAAAGGTTATATTCAAAAAATGATTTTGAGGAGTTATTGGATAAAGCTGGTTTTAGTAGTATAACTCTTCACGGGGATATTTCACCCGATTCCAAGAGAAATCAAGATTTAGGGATGATGGAACGACGGTTAATAGTATCTGCCATAATTAAAAAGGATTGGACTAAAATTCTTAAAAAAAAGGAGAAAATTGTTAAAAATGTCGTGGTAGTTCTGGGGGATCCCAACAAGCCAGATATTACTAAACCATTACGAATCTTTGATGATGATGATTATTATACTATAGATCAGTTAAAAAATGCTTTAAGAGAATTAAAAGAATATAATGCAATTTATCTGAATAATCACGATACTTTAATTCAAGATCTAATCAAAGTAAAGGGAAAATTAGATTATGTATTTAATTTATGCGATGAGGGATATAATAATGAGGCCCGGAAAGAGTTACACGTACCTGCTCTATTAGAGATGTTAGATATTCCATATACTGGAGCGGGTCCTCAATCACTTGCATTTTGCTATGATAAATCACTAGTTAGAGGAATTGCCAAAGAAATGGAAATCCCCGTTCCAGAAGGTATTTTTATTAAACCTGAAGATAATATTTTTGATTTACCATTATTCTTTCCTGCGATGGTAAAGCCAAATTTCGGGGATTCTAGTTTTGGAATTACTCAAAGGAGCGTTGTGAGTAATGGGTTAGAATTAATTAATGCTATTACAGATATCCGGGAAAGGTTTGGGTATGATAAGCCGATATTAGTAGAGCAATTTCTGCCCGGAAAGGACTTAACTTTAGGTATTATTGGTAACCCTCCAAAAAATTATTTAATTTTACCTATCTCAGAAGATGACTATTCTGCTTTACCCTCCGATTTGCCACAGATTTGTGGGTATGAAGCAAAATGGTTGCCAGATTCACCATACTGGAATATAAAATCTGTACCAGCCCAATTACCGGATGAAACGGTACATATTATAGAGACCTGTTCCCTAAAATTGTTTGAAAGATTAGAATGTCAGGATTATTGCCGTTTTGATTGGAGACTTGATGGCGAAGGTAATCCAAAACTATTAGAGGTGAACCCTAATCCTGGTTGGTGTTGGGACGGGCATCTCGCAAAAATGGCAGGATATGCGGGGCATGATTATAAAAATATGCTTCAATTTATTTTAAACGCAACCGAAGAGCGTTTAGGATTATTTAAGGAAAATGGAGCAAATGAGTTAAGTACTAAAGAAAAATAATTTTCTAATTTTTTTAATTATTGTATAAATTTATTACTTTCATTATATCAATCGGTCCATTAATATTTATAAAACTAGTTAGGTTCTTATCTAAAGGTTTAATGGTATCCTCAACAGATATATAATTAATATTCCAGCTTTTATCCATGAGATTTAATAATCCATAATTTGTGGTTTCTAAAATCCATTTCGCTCTTTGATATGTCTTTTTTACGGGATATATAGCGAAAAAAGGTTCTAAAAATCCATTATTCCATCTTGGAATACAACAATCAAATCCTTCTGATTCTTTAATTAAGAATTGAATCACTTCTGGTTTAATTAAAGGCATATCACATGATAATAAAAACCCTTTTTGGAAATTCATATTGTCTAATTCTCTAAAACCAGAATAAATCCCTAACATTGGTTTAAAAAGTTTAGGAAAGGGAAAGATCTCCTTGTCATCTATAACGAAATGAATATCTGTTGGAAAATTAATCTGTTTCTTGTAATTATATATCTGTTCTTCTGAATGAGCTATAAGAAACATATCTCTATCTATTTTTGATAAAATTTCGATTTGATATAAAATTAGGGGTTTCCCTAAGAGGTTAATGACTGGTTTTTCTACACCAAATCGAGTACTTTTGCCACCCATAAGAACTACAAATGCCAATTGTTTGTTATTATTCATTAATCTAACCAAATCCTACATTTTGTAACCTATTAATTACGATAATTCTTGCCTTATATTTTAATTTATTCTCAATACACAATTTTATCCAAAAATTAGAACTAGAAAATAGAGATATGCAATAGAAAGAGCAATATGAATAGATGCAAATATAGCGCCATATTTTAACAATATTCTGAAATTTAGATTTTCAACCTCATTTTTTTGAGCGATTTTTAGAGTCATCATATCACATGCTGCACCTTGAGGAATTAGATTCCCTCCAATGTTAACTCCAATAATTAAAGCAAATAATAAGGGAATTGGAGCAAATCCGTAATCTAAAATTAATAATTCAACGATTGGGATGAAAATTAATGCCGTCGGGGTATTTGCTACAACCCCAGATATTAAGCTAACTGCTACCAATATAATTAATGCCAATACAAAGGGATTAAATTGCTCAAATGGAATACCATCAAAAAGTTCTTTAAATCCTGCTTCAAGAAGACAGCCAATTACTACATATAACGATATAAAAAAGAAAATGATTTCCCATTCAACGTCTTTTAATAAATCTGTCATGGATTTTTTAGTATATTTCTTATTGATTATGACAAGAAATACTGCCGAAAAAGCAGCGGTTAAATAAAGATATGGTAAAATTGCAAAGAGAATTATTGTAATTAAAATTGAAATGCTATTAAAATAAAACATGGTTCTGTTTTTAATCATAACCTTCGCATCTATTAAATCTAAAACAAATCTTTTTTGCAAATCATCAATTGCAGGTTCTTTACTCAATAGAAATCGATCGATTAAATAAATTGTGACAAACAAGAGAAAAAATGAAAATCCCCAATAATATTGAATAAAATACAAAGTATCCAAATTAAAATAAGTTGAAATGATAATATTCTCACCACTTGAAAAGGGAGTGATAATAGAACCTATATTTATACAAATCGTCATACCTAATAAATAAGTTCCTGCTCTAACTTTTAGATATCTGCATAAACGTATAACAACTGGGGCGATAATTAACACCACTACCACATCCGTTATTATCGAGGCCAACAACGTTGTTATTATACATATTAGGTAAAAAAAGGTTCTCTGATTTCCTTTAGAAATTTTAAATAATTTAACCGCGATATATTCTAAAATATTTGAATCCTGAGCAATTTTTGTTATTATACTCATACTTAAAATCACAATGATCGCCTCGAACTCGATAAAACCTATAAAAACCCAGAATTCTAGACCCTTTACTAAACCGGTAATTGTTGCAGCTAAAAAACAACATCCTAAAGAAATGGCTACAAAATCCATGTCTTTAAATGAATAACTAATTAGCATTAATATGAATATAATAAATATAATAATCAGTAACGGTAAATTCATTATTTATTCTAGTCGATTGTAATTAATTTCTTAATAAAACAGTATTATTATTAATTATATATATTTTTTTTCCATAATTTTTGCTTTCAACCATTTTCTCTCTTTTCTATAAATTCTGAATTCCTATTTGGATCTTAAACATTTTTCTTTAATCATTTAAGTTTTTTCAGGAAAATCTTTAATATAGGTTTTAAACATAATATATTACTATTATAATGACTTCAATATCGTTAGTTGTAATACGATTTATTCTAATTCTAAGTTCCATTGGATATTATTTGGGTTTTTATTTACCAGAGAAATTGGTAATGAGATTAATAAAAAAGTAAGATTAAATTTTATTAAATGCTTAAAATCCTATTTTTTCTTTTTTAAATAGACATTTATTGCTGGAAGCATTTTTTCTATATTACAGACAGAACCATTATTACAATATTTTTTTCTCCATAATCCCTGTTCTTGTAGGATCACGCATATAAATTCTAAAAGAAAATATTTATTGATTTTATTTACAATTTGATTAAATGCCATATTTTTCCGTGCTAATAAAGCCCCTAATGAAATTTCAATTTTAAATAAATTTTTATTAATTTTTTCATTGTATGCACAATTTTTTAGTTTATCTATATAATACTGTTGTTCGACTTCCACTTTTTGGCTAAATTTCGGTAAATTAGATTTCTGGGATTTAAAACTCATGTATATCACTCATTTTACTAATTTAATATGAATTTTTCAATATTCTGATTAAAATCCAATAATATAAGCCCCAATATTTTCGAAATTTTATTTAAAATTCAAGGATCGTTCTATTTATTAATAAATAATCTGTTTTACTTGCAAAGTTAATATAAAGCGGAATGGTTCCAGAATATGGTAATATCTTTGTAGCCAAACCTATACTAAAATAACTAACCTTACCTTTAATTTTATTTCTTAAAATAAACCATCCAACCCATTCGGCTGAATATAATAAAGCTAATAAGAATATTAAAATTTTTGGTTTTGCAAATTCCATTATAACAAAATCTTTAACAAATTTGTTAAATGTCCCTAAAATTTTTAAAAAAAGAATTTTCATTAAAAAAACAATAAATAAGATTGGAATTTAAAATTAATATAAGATTTTATTAGTAAAATAAAATAAACCTCTAGATTGGTTGTTATGAAAATACCAAGATGTATGAGTACTCAGCATCCCGATAATGTGAATGCTCCGTTTTTTTCAGAAAGTTCTGAGATTGGAGGAGAGGAAGAAATAATAGAAGCTTATTATGCGTTCTCTCATATTGGATGCGATGAGCAAATGTGGGACTGTGAGGGTAAAGAAATAGATAATTATGTAGTAAAAAAGCTGCTTACAAAATATAAACCTTTTTTTGATGAAAATAGGTTGGGGAAGGATACTTTTTTAACGTTTAGGATTCCAAATCCTACCATAGAGAAAGCTGAGGCTAAGATATTAATTGAAACATTAGATAGTATTCCAAGATCTTTCGATGCATCCAATTTAATCTATAAAGATAATATTGCTCCTATTTTTGAAGTAATCTTGCCTATGACAACGAGTCCTAGTTGTGTTGACAGAGTGTACCGATATTATAAGAATTTTGTTGCTGGAAAACAGGATAAAGCATTTAAAGATGGAGATATAACTATAGCGGAATGGATTGGAAAATTTTCACCTGAAAAAATTAATGTTATTCCATTAGTTGAAAATATGGAAAGTATTCTTAATGCTCATAATATTTTAAAAATATTTTTACAAGATAAAGAAGTAGAATATCAAAGGATTTTTTTTGCTCGCTCAGATCCAGCTTTAAACTATGGGTTAATTTCAGCGGTCTTAATAAATAAAATTGCACTTCAGAACATGAATAAATTATCAGAAGAAATTAATGTGCCGATTTACCCAATTATAGGAGTAGGATCTGCCCCTTTCAGAGGAAACCTAACTCCTAACACTGCGGAAAGAGTTTTAAAAGAATATCCCAGTGTGCAAACATTTACAATCCAATCTGCATTTAAATATGATTATCCCTTAGGAGATGTCAGAAATGCAGTGGATTTGTTGCGTCAACGAAAAATGAAACGCCCTCAATTAATAGACAGTGAAAAATGTCTTGGAATTATTCATAAATATATAAAAGAATATACTAAACAAATCATTATTTTAGCTCCATTTATCAATAAAGTCTCTAGATTTTTTCCAGCTAGAAGGAAAAGAAAATTACATATTGGTTTATTTGGATATTCTCGTAGTATGGGTGAAAGTGTTATATTACCAAGAGCAATTACCTTTACAGGAGCTCTCTATTCCTTAGGGATACCTCCTGAAATTTTAGGGTTGAATGCTTTGAATATTAACGATCTGGATATTATTAAGACCTATTATACTAATTTCGAAGAGGATTTAAAAGATGCTTTGAAATATTATAATCCAGAACCTGGCTTTTTAACAAAGGATATTGACGATAAAATAAAAAATCTTTCTTTAGATTTTGAACAACATGAAGAACATAAAAAAATCACGGATTTTATTACGATGTCGATAAAAAAAATCAAAGTCATTGACCTAACAGAACAGATCGTCATGGCGGCAAATTTAAGGAAATTCTTAGGGTAAAGTTTAATATATGTAATTGAAATTCAATATTTTAGGGATTTAAGAATCATTTTGAGAAAAATACTAAATTTGAAATGACATTCTTAATATTATTATAAATAAATTTTAATTTTATACTATGACATTATTGATTGAATTATTCGAAAATCCCTTTTTTGGGTTATTAGTTCTTCCATTATTAATATTTGTAGCTAGAGTCGCAGATGTATCATTAGGTACCTTAAGAATTGTTTTCATATCTCAAGGAAGAAAAAATATTGCACCTCTAGTCGGTTTTTTAGAGGTTTTTATTTGGCTTTTAGCTATTGGCCAAATTTTTAACAATCTAACGAATATACTTTATTATATTGCCTTTGCTGGTGGGTTTGCCTTAGGAAATTATGTTGGATTAATTATAGAGGATAAAATTTCTTTAGGTCTGCTAAATCTTCAATTAATTTTAAGTGAAAATCCGGATACTTTAATCAAAACCCTAAAAAGTCGGGGATATGGCTTAACTTCAGTAACCGCCGAAGGGGCAAAAGGAAATGTAAAAGTAGTAATCACGGTTATAAAACGTAAAAATAAAGCGAAAATACTTGAGATAATTAGAGAATTGAGTCCAAATGCATTTATATCAATTCAACAGATTCAATCTGTCACCGGCGGTAAATTCCCATTTGAATCAAAAATGCGATATGATCTTTTAAAAAGACTAAAAAAATAAAAACAGTCATAAGAGAGTTTAAATCTTTCTTAATAATTAAATGTGAAATTGAATTAGAAGTTTACAATACCTTTAAGTCAATTCGCCATTTGTTGTAAAAAAAACTCTTGTAGGTTATTTACAATTAAGGAATTTTACTTAATGACTAATTCTCTAAATTTATTAATAACTTTATCAATTTTTGACCCCACTTTCTTACCCGCAGACTTTTTAATGACAAAAAAAATTATTATTAAAAATAAAATGGGTAATATTATCGATACACCAAGATAAAAATTAAAAAAAAGGATAAAGATAAGAGACACTATTGCTAATTGGTAAATAGTAGTGAAAAATCCTAACTTAAAAAACAATTTAAAACTGATTGGACGCTTATTTTGCTCAGCTAGATTTATAACAAGAATATTATCACCTAAGGGAGTTAGGTTGTCTCCCCAATTGGCACCAATTGCGAGGCTATAATATAGTTGATTTCTATTTGTGGGTGTTACATTGTTAGACATCGTTCCGATGACGGGAATAAGAACTTTTGTGATAGGAATATTATCAATAGTGCTACTTAACAAAGCTGAAAACCATAGAATTAAAATCATTTGAATAAGTAAATCTCCCCCTCCAATGCTGGATAATCCTGTTCCAATGATTTCAAGAAGCCCTAAGGTTTCAAGAGCACCGGCTATGATAAAAATACCGAGAAGATACAGAATTAACTCATAATCGATTTTTGAAATTAATTCTTTTGGTTCTAATCTACTTATAATAATTAATGAAAGTGCGATAGTTAACGCGATCATATCGGGAGAAATAATTGAAGAGGGAATTGTAATAAATAAAATCATTAATAATGAAAGGGCACCAATACATTCCAACATTAGAGTTTTATTTTGTACAAGATTCCAAACATTAAATTCTTCTAAAACTGAAACACCTTCTTTAGGAATTACCAAATCTTTTTTATATAAAAAAACAAAAAATACTAATGTAAATATCAAAATTATTAATGAAATAAGACCAACATTTAAGAAAAAATCTATAAATGTAATTCCCGCATAAGTAGCAATTAAAATATTTGGAATTGAAGAAATAAGGAATATTGAACCACCAAGATTTACAATGACCGCCTCAGTTAAAATATAAGGAGTTGGATCGATATTTAATATACGTGAAACTGTGATTGTTAGCGGAATAAGTATAATTACTGCGAGAATATTATTCAAGATAGCAGATATAAACACACATAGCAAACATAAAATTAGCATTAAACGAATAGGTTTCCCTTTCGATAATTTAATTAATTTTATTGCTAAGAATTGAAATAAACCCGCTTCATTGGAGATAGCGACAATGAACATCATGCCTATTATAAGAACTAATGAATGTAAATTTACATAACCATCTCTTTCAGTCCCAAAAAGAAGATCTACAATTACAGGGAATTCAAAACCTTCAATATAAATAAGAACAAAATATGTTATAGTTGCCCCCGTTAGAGCAGCGATAGCCCGATTTAATTTCTCGGTAACAATTAAAATAATGACTCCAACAAAACAACTGGCAACGATAATTGAACTTATGATCATAAAATTCAAGATAGATGATTTTAGTATTTTTTAAATTAAGTAATTTTTTTTTTACTTTCGATTTTCTGGGTTATTATCAGATTTTCTGATTTCTTTTGTTCAATTTCCTTTTTTAAAAGTCCACATTCATCCTCGAGATTTTTAATGATTTTGTTAATATCACCTATCTCCGCTTCCGATAAAGTATTAACTCTCAATTGATTTTGTAAATCAAGAATTTTTTGTTGTTTTTGTTGAAAATTTTCCTCAATAATCTTTAGCTCTTTTTCCCTTGTTGCCAATTCTTGAAATAAAATCTCAGTTTCGTCAGTATCTATCAAATCTTCGATTTTATTTAGATATCGCCTAATAGAAGTTAATTTTAAATCCTTTTCCTCCTCCTTCTTAAAAAATAATGCTAAATTGCTATCTTCTCCTAGCTTTATTATGATAATAGAAACATCATCTGTCTCAAAAATAAATTTTCTATAAGTTTCCATTTTAAAGTTACAAATTTCATATACTTTCTGTACATGAGTCAATAATTCTGCGAGATTTTCACCTAATTTAGGTATATTTATATTTTGCTCAAAAGTAGTTTGAAAAATAGTCCCCGTATTATAGAACATAGCTACATGAAAAACCTCAGGTAAAGCAGATTTAATCCGTTGTATATTTTTAAAAACCATTTCACATCACCTTATAATGAGATTTCTAATTTTATTAACCAATTTATCAATCTTTAGACCTACTGTTTTTGGATTACCTTTATATAATAAATAAATTATTGCAATACAAAAAAATATAGACAAAATTAGTATAATACCAAAAGCGAATTGAAACATTAATATAAAAATTACTGAAACGATGCTAAGTTGATATACTGTAGTTATAAAACCTAATTTGAAAAACTTTTTAAAACTAATGGGACGTTTATGCTGTTCTGCTATGTTTACCACCAAAATATTATCTCCTAAGGGGGTTAAATTATCTCCCCAATTAGCTCCAATAGCAAGGCTATAATAAGTTAAATTTTTAGTTTCAGGATTATTCCCAACTTCCATATTGTCAATAACAGGGATTAATACTCTCGTGATGGGAATGTTATCAATAGAACTACTTAAGAAAGCAGAAATCCATAAAATTATTAGCACTTCAGTCAAAACATCACCTCCTCCTAAATTAGACATAACGATGGCGATCGCATCGGTTATACCTGTTACTTCCATAGCTCCCGCAATTATAAATATACCAATTAGATAAAGTATCAATTCTAAGTCAATCTTGGTAATAATTTCTTTTGGATTCAGTCTACTAGTTATCATTAATGATATTGCGATTGTCAAAGCAATCATATCGGGAGTAATTATCGATGAGGGGATAATAATTAAAAGAGTAATTAAAATTATGAAAGCAATCATTGACTGCATTAATAACGCTTTATTAGGACCAAAATTCCAGACGTCAAATTCTTTTAAAATTTCAGCACCACCAGAGGGGATAACCAATTCTTTTCTATATAATAAAATGAAAAAAATCAATGTAAATCCGAAAATGATAAGAGAAATTAAACCAACATTCAAGAAAAATTCTGTAAAAGTTATTTTTGAGTAAGTTGTGATTAAAATATTTGGGATTGAAGAAATTGAGAATATTGTTCCTCCAATATTAACTAAAACAGCTTGAGTTAAAATATAAGGAGTTGGATCGATATTTAAAATACGAGAAATAGTAATCGTTAAAGGGATTAGAATTATAACCGTTAAAATATTATTCAAAACAGCTGAAATTAGTACTGTGATGACACAAAATATAATCATTAACCGAATAGGTTTACCATGAGAAAAAATTATTAATTTTACGGCGATGAATTGAAATAATCCTGCTTCATTGGAAATAAGAACTATAATCATCATCGCAATTATTAAAATTAATGAATGTAAATTTACAAAATCATCATCCTGAGTTCCAAATAAAAGTTCAACAATTATCGCGAAATTAAAGTCTTCAATAAAAATTAAAACAAAATATGTAATTATAGCACCCGCAAGGGCCGCAATTGCCCTATTTAATTTATCTGTAAGGATTAGAATAATTACTCCTATAAAGCAAGCGGTAATTATAATAGGACTTATGATAATAATAATCACCCGAATATATTAGAATATAAACAAAACTCAAAAAGATTTAAAATTTTCTAATTTCTTCTAATTTTTTAAATCTTCATGTTTGAAGATTCAAAATCAATTTTAGATAACAGTTTAATTGATATATTTTGAATAATGTATTTTAAAAGATCCTTTTATTATATCTTGAATAGTTAAATATACTTATGTTCTATCTTATTTATTCTAAATGCTTTATTTTTTCACGTTCTGAAAGTTTTACCGAAAGTTCTTTTCTCAAACTTCCTAGTTCATTTTCCTTGATTTTAAGCTCCTTTTCTCTTTGGTTAACTTCATCTCTAATTCTCCACACTCTCTCTCGCTGTTTCGCATACTTATTCTCACTATTTGTAATTTTTTTTTCTGATGCATTCCCTCTTACTAATCTGATATAATGAAATTGTTTTTTAGCAAGATTATTACGTTCATTTGCCAGTGTTAATTTTGTATTAGCTGTATTTAACTTTAGTTTAGCGATATTTTCTTCTAAATTAGCAGTTTTTTCATGAATTTTTGCTATTTCAGAACTATTTTTAGTTAGTTTTTCATAAAAATCTGCATAATTTTTCTCACTACTTAGTTCTTCGTCTGAAATTTTCAAGATATTTTCATTTTTAATTTGAATTTTCTTTCTCACTAACTCTAATTTTTTCTTCGCCAAGGTTTCTCGAATTCTAGCAACCTCCGTTTCATGTTGAAAAAGTTTTTCCCTAACTTTTGCCCTTTTTAATTCAGCAACTGCCTCAAGTTTTGTATTATTAGCAATTTCAATCTCATGTTGAGCTAAATTTTGATTTTCTTGAGCCTTTCTCTCTAAGTTTTCAAGATTTTTCATAAAATGAAATCACATTGATCTTTGAATAATTTAATAATAAATCCTTATCCTTTTTTTTGATAGCTTTTAATTTAAATATTTTGGCGATTTAACAAATATTTATAAATAATATCGACTTGAATTTATCTTATGAATCTATATCACTTTTTTAAGAGGGCATTCACAACAACCTTTATTATCGAAGTTATCTGTGGATTTTTTCTATTAGTCTATATCCTTTTTTTGCTTATTCTAGGTTATCTGAATATCGCAATAGCAGAAATTGAAATTTTACTACTTTTAATATCCCTGGGTGTTTCTTGCTTAATAACTCTAATTGGAGTTGGTTTTTTTATGCGGCTTCGCAATAAATTCATTGGATTTCTTGGATCAGAGGAAGAATTTCCCTCCAAAACTACTGCTCAAAAAGTAGTATTAGTTATCTGGATTTTAGCAATATTATTTTTTGGAGCAGCTGTTTTTTACGGATTATTCCTGGTATTTCAATGGTATATTTATCCCAGTTTTGGTCAAGCTATACCCTTAATTCTCATATTTATCATTCTCGGAGTGATAATAATATGTTTAATACTTCAAGGATTTTTAATTATTATGGCGAAATATACCCGAACCGTTGTGACTGAAGTACTTGATGAAGATTAATTCCAAATGGTCTTAAGATAAAAAATAGAAGTATTTTTTTAAAATAATTTTTTTATTTATTAAATTAAAAAATAAAATTAGGTGAGATTACAATAATTTTACAAAGTATTCAAGACATTATAAGCATAGCAGAGGAATGGTTATCTCTAAATGTAATAAGAGTTCTAATTGTTTTTGGAGTTGTAATAGTTGGCTACATCATTTATTTTGTTTTAAAAAGAGAGATCTCATATCTTAAGAATCGTGATAAGTTAGAGGAGACTACGGCTAAAAATTTAAATAGATTCGTCAAATTTATGATCTTTTTAGTAGTTTTTACAGCTGTGGTAATGCAATTCACAGAATCTGTTGGAATCATAACAGCATTGCTAACGATTATGGGTGGAACGATAATAGGTTTTGCTGCAATGAATACTTTAGGAAATATTATCGCAGGATTAATAATTATGATTACTAAACCTTTTTCAGTAGGGGATAGAATAAGATACAAAGGAAAAATAGCAGATGTTGTTGATATTGAATTAATTTATACCGTTTTAATAGATTTAGATGGAGTAGAAATTCATGTTCCGAATCAGTTACTTTTATCAGAAGAGATAATAAATTATAAGAAAGATGGGAATATTGTTAGGATTGGTGTAGTGGTAACCCCTGGATTTGATGTAGAACAACAACTAGTAGAGAAAGTTCTGATTAGTGCAGCAGATAATATTCCTGAAGTATTAACTCATCCCACACCTTATGTTTGGATTAATAAGTTTCAAAATTATGCGGTTGAGTATGAATTGTTCGTATTCATAAAGGATATTAAAAGACTTCCCTTAATACATTCTAATTTACATAAATCGGTTCTAAAAGCTTGTAAGCAAAATGACATTGATATTAGTACTCCAGTTCTTTTACGCAATTTGTCATAAATAGTCGAATTAATGACTGAATTTTTATATTCTTTAAATATAGTTAAATAATATTCATAACCATTTTTTTCTTTTGAAAAACCATATCATTATCAAAGCTATTATAATTATGACTATTATTAGGATTGGATATGCAGCAGGAATTCTAAGTTCAGGCATATATAAGAAGTTCATCCCATAAAAACCTGCTAGAAATGATAAAGGAATAAAGATCGTTGATATAATTGTCAATACTTTCATGATTTCATTCATCTTATTACTGACACTAGATAAATAAATATCGAGCATTCCCGAGATGATATCGCGATAGTTTTCAAAAGTATCTATAATCTGGATTATATGATCATACACATCTCTCAAATATATCTGTGTATTATGCATAAAATAGTCCTCCTCTTGTTGCATACTATTTATTACTGATCTGGTGGGCCAAATAGCTTTCCTTAGCAAAATTAATTCTCTTTTTAACAAATGAATTGCATGTAACGTTTCAATCAATGGATTTTCCACTAATTCCTCTTCGATTTCATCAATTTTTTTTCCAATTTTTTCTAAAATTACAAAATAATTGTCTACAATTATATCTATTAAAGAATATACAAGATAATCAGCTCCCATTTTCCGGATACGCCCCTTAGATTTGGTAAGTCTTTCTATAATCGGATAAAAAATTTTATTATCGATTTCCCTAAAAGTTATTACACAATTTTGAGTTAAAATAATACTTATCTGTTCAGATACTATTTGTTTTTCTTCTTTATTCCAGCTTAACATTCTCAATACTATAAAAATTTGATTTTCAAATTCTTCAATTTTTGGGCGCTGGTTAGGATTTAAAATATCTTCTAATACAAGGGGATGGATTTGAAATTGATCTCCTAACTTTTCTATTAAATTTACCTGATTAATCCCACTAACATTAATCCACCTGACGATAGAATCTTCTATTACATTAAGATCTTCTTCAAGTTTTTGGATTTCTTTTATATGAAAATCCTTTTCATTGTAGTCAATTATTGTTATCTTTTCCTTTTCAACCCTTTTTTCTCCTGTAAATATAAGAGTTCCAGGGGGAAGTCCTACTTTTGTTTTTTTGATTATTGGTTTCTTAATTTTCGGTATAAACATTAAAACACCTAATTAAACTTCAAATTTCTATTAAGGTTGAATTTATAATCTTTTTTGAATATTATGGCATTTTGTTTTTTGTTTAATTACAACGTGTTTAAAATCGTCATAAAGCATTTTTGTTGAATTGATTTATAACTATTTAGTTTAATATTTAAAAATAACCATGGATTAAAATCCATATGAAAAAATCTATTAAAATCTTATTAGAACTTATAATCTTTATAATTATTGTGGGAATTGGTTACTGGGTTTATTTTTATTCTGGATTAGACCAGCTTCTTATAAACTTAATACTCATAAATATCTTCGTTTACTTGCTTAGAACAATAATAATTGGATTATCAAATATAGTTGTTAAATCGCGAATAGTTAAATATACTTTTGCTTTAATAGTTAATATAATTTGGTTAGTTTTCATATTCTCACTGCTGCTCTTCGTATCTCCTACGTTCACAATTGCGATAATCTCATTTCTATTAGTAGCGATTTCTTTAACATTTTCCGACATTATAAATAATATTGCTTCTGGAATAATCTTAATTTCAAAAGAAGATATTGAAATAGGTGATTTAGTTCAAATAAACAATATTCAAGGGATAGTTGATGAAATTAATTTAAATTACACGGTTATAAAGGAACTTGATGGAGTTTTAACATATATTCCAAATAAAAACGTCTTCAATGCTACAGTAGTTAAATTTACTCATAGGAGAGAAAAGGAGATTGAACTATTCAGAGATAAAAAAGAAATTAAAAAGAATATTAAAGAGTTAAGCAAATTAATTACCAAAGGAGAAAAGAGAACTATTTATACAAAAAGCGTTGAAATTCTTTCTGTAATTAATCCAGAGAATCTGGATAATCTTTTAATACCTATATTTGATAAATATAAACCTCTTTTCGGCGTAAGACCGGATTATTTAGTTGATACGATTACAGTTGATCGTTTAAGAATAATCTTACTTATTATGGCAGAGTCTCCTCATTTAGTTTTAGAATATATTGATGCATTTTTAAGAGATATTCTATATAAATTATATCCCGATAAGATTTTTATGGGAGGGGGATCTGGTGAGCAGAGTAATTTCAAATCAAATAGAGGTGGTGATTAAAAAAAATGGCAATATTTAACACCGATTTTGAAGCTGCTGTATTTATTATAATAATTGGAATTATCTTGTATGTCTTTAATAAAATAATATTTCTTATGCTTTCTAAAATAAAAAGAGTGTCAGCTAAACAAGAAAATAAAATTGGATTTATTTTGAGTTTGATCTCATTTATTATTATAGTCTATCTTATTATTGAGGGATTTCCGTCGTTCGAGATGATTGATCCAACCTATTCAGCTATCTTGACAGGTGCAATCAGTACAGCCTTAGCATTTGCCTCCCGAGGCATATTCTCAAATATTGTATCAGGAATAGTACTTATGATAATTAGCCCTGCTGATGTAGGTGATGTAGTGAAGATTAAGGGAACAAAAGGAATAATTAGACAAATTACTTTATCTAATGTTGTAATTGAAACATTTGAGGGAGTAATTGTACAATTCTCAAACACTGACGTATTAAATTCCACTATTATAAATTATACTAAAAAAATAGGACGAATTAAAGACTTTGAAACTTTTAAAAAAGAAGTTGCTTCACCTCAAGTATCAGGATTAGCCCGAATTGAAACAATCCACAAAGATTATCTAAAAAAAATGTTTGAAAAAGCTAGTAAGATGCGTAATCCCATTATTCACAAATATACATTTAAAATGGAGTTTCCTTATGAAGGATTTCATTCCAAATTAACCCAAGCGGGAAAATTATGTAAAAAGTATACGGAAGTTTTTGGTGCTAAACCTTGGTATGATATTGTTGATTATGGATTGAAAATTAAGGTTAAATTCATTATCTTAACCTTAGATTCAACCACAATCATGAATGACCAACCTAAATTCGCTAAAGATCTGTATAAAATTATCCTTCGACAGGATAATTAATAATATGATGTTTTTTTAACTAATTTTAATTTTTTTTATATAAGGAATTTACCTTTTTCATAAATCAAATTTCCGTCGGCAAAAATCTGACCTTCTTCTCGCATATCGCACAGACAATCCCAATGAATCGCGCTACGATTTTTACTCCCTGTTTCAGGCCACCCATTTCCTAATGCCATGTGAATTGTTCCCCCTATTTTTTCATCGAATAACAT
>SDNV01000040.1 GCA_004524515.1 Promethearchaeota archaeon | reverse complement strand
TCCCAAAATCAAGAGAAATGAACAAAGTGTTTAATATTATAATAATAAAAAATAGAAATGACATGCCACTTATGCTTTTAAACCACTTGGTGAACATCTTGCTAATTATTATGATTGGGATTAATGTAAGAAATATAATTGTTAATGGGATTATATCGACGAATAATAATGCACTGATCGTATAAATTATAGCAAATAATAATTTTGAGCGAGGATCCAGGCGATGTATAACTGTTTTTTTCTTGAGAAATTTGAATGCATTTAAGAACTGAAGTGACATTTTAAGCCTTCTCAATATTCATATAATTTTTAATATATTTGGTTAAATACTCAGCGAGTTCAGAATCTTTAAAAATGTTCTCTGGTAAATTTAACCCAATCTTTTTTAAACCTAATTTGAAACTATGGATTTGAGGATAAATCAATGAAGCAGAATTTACAAGAAAACCATTTGTTAATAATTGGGAGCTTGGACCATCAGCTAAAATTCTACCTTTACTCATAAAAATAATGCGAGGAATGAAATGAAAGGCAAATTCCACGTTATGAGTGACAATTATTATTGTCTTCTTTTTCTCTCTTTCAGTTTTGAGCAACTCGATAAATAAACTAATTTCTTTAGCATCTTGCCCGAGTGTGGGTTCATCAAAAACCAAAACTTCTGGATCTCTACACATGATTGAAGCAATTGCCAACTTCTTAGCTTCTCCTCCCGATAGATTTAGTGGTGAACGATTTTTATATTTTTCAAGATCGTATTTAATCATTGTTTTTAATATTTTATCTTCAATTTCTTCTTTACTTAAACCCATGCTTTTTAAAGAAAACCTAAGTTCATCCTCCACTGTGTTAGAAAACAGTTGATGCAGTGGATTCTGAAAAATAATTCCCACCTTTTTTGACAAGGATGCAATTGTTTGGTCACTAATATCTTGGCCTTTAAAATGTATCGTTCCATGAGTAGGACGTAATAATCCATTTAATAATCTTATTAATGTTGTTTTTCCCGCCCCATTTTGTCCCATTATGGCTAGAAATTCTCCTTTTTTAATTCTTAAATTAATATTTCTTAACGCGATTGTTCCATTGGGATATTCATAATTAACATTCTCAAGCCGAATCAAGCCTTATTTTCACTCAAATTTTTAATTATATTCAATGCTTGCTCAATAGTGACTGGTGTTTCAAATCTTTTTAGATTTAAATTATTAAAAAATGAATAGATGAAAGGTTTATTTATATTCGTATTCTTGAAATATTCACTTCGCATTACTTCATCTCTTTCGCCGTGGAATTTGATTTGCCCCTCCTTGATTAATATAATTTGGTCTACAAAAGGAAGAACTAAATCTAGTCTATGTTCACTAATTATAATTGTTATATTTTTTTCATTTTGAATCCTTTTCAATAGATTTATGATCTTTTGAGCGTATAATGGATCTAAACTTGCGGTGGGTTCATCTAAGATGATTATCTTTGGGTTTAATACTAAAATAGAAGCAATAGCGACTCTCTGTTGTTCACCACCACTTAATTCAAATGGTGCTTTATCTAATAAGTCCTCGATCTCAGTCAGTTTTACGACTTCCTTTATGCGTGCTTTAATAATTTCGGCAGAAATAGCCAAATTTTCCAACCCAAAAGCAATTTCGTGTTCGACGTCCATAGCTATTAATTGATTTTCAGGGTTTTGGAAAACTATGCCAACTTCCGTGGAAAGATTTGCTATTGGTGTCGAATCTGTCCTTTTTTCTCCTATTTCCACATTTCCCTTGTAATAGCCCGGATAAAATTGAGGTATTAACCCATTTAAACATCTTATAAGAGTAGTTTTCCCAGATCCTGTTTCTCCAGCTAATAATATGAATTTACCAGATTCAATTTCTAGATTAACGTCCTTTAGAGCGTAATTTTCATTTCCTTTATACCTGAAAGAAAAGTCGTGGAATCTTATTAAACTCATTATAATATCTTGTTTTATTATTTACTTCATTTAATTAAAATTTCTTGGATCAATGCTAATAGTTCAGCAATTTTATCCTCTAAATTTTTTTCGATAAACACGCTTGCAGCTCCATCATGACCTCCCCCTCTTCCATTACTAATTTTTTCTAATAACTCATTTAGGTTTAACCCCGTCTCCAAACAGACATATTTCTTTGCTCTTGCTGTTATAAAGTTACCTTTTTTTACCTTAGAATACACAATAGCAACATCAAATCCTAAGTTTAATAAATTTACAGCAACTTTTGCCCTAAAATTACTTACGTGGCTTATTCCAACTAATTTATCTTGCATGCGGTATAGTTTTACCCTCTGTACTCCCTTTATTTGAGCAATCTTTTCTGATATATCCTTATTATGGTCTAATAAATTTACAATTTCCTGATAATTTCCTTCTTTTTCAAGTAATCTAGCTAAACTTCGAAAAACCCTCTTATTTGCATGTTTAAAAAAACCTGTATCAGTAATTATTCCAGCTGCTATAAGATATAAATAGGGAAGTGGAATTTCAACAATATAATGCGTGATCAGTTCATATACTATTTCTGATGTTGAATTATACTTATCATCAATAATACTCAATAAATTGTAATTGTTTTTAGTTGAAATGGTCGTTGGATGGTGATCAATAAAGATGATAGGTTTCATTAATAAGCTACTCTCCTTGATATCAGGTACAATTAGATGATTTAAATTATTTGTATCTAATACAATTAAGACATCGAATTCTGAAAGATTTCCTAAATTATCTTTGATATCAAAAGGACCAAATTGTTCTGAAAAAAGGGAGAAAAACTCTTTTGTTGATTTAGTAAGGGTAGAACAATGAAAATATACTCTATCATGCTTTAGTTCTTTCATTAAAAATTTAAAACAAATCATAGAGGCTAAAGCATCGACATCAACTAAATGGTGAGTGAGAACTAAGACTTTTTTATTCTGAATAAACGATAGGATATTTTCAAATTTAGAGGTGAGCATAAATTAATCTTAAAGTAGTTTAAGTAAGCTGAAGATCATTTTGAAGTGATTTTTGCATGGTTTCAATTGTAGTTTTGGTACGATCGATTTTTTGAATGATGGTTTTAGATCTCATTTCTAATGTTTTCTTCAATGATTTTTTTTCATCAAGAAGACGATTTCTTTCGCTTTTCACCATGATCCCTCCAATACTTTTATAAACTAAGGTATCTTCTGGAGTTTTTTCCAACTCTTCTATAGCTAATTCTGCTTCCCTCATAGAATTATCAATTTGAATCCGTTGTTGGGTTAAAAACTCAAGATTTTGACTAAGTGTATTGAGATCTTGTATTTTTTTCTTAGTTGCTTCATCTAATTGATCAAAATTTATCGACATATTTAATGCACTTTTTTACTTTTTTAATGATTAGAATGAATTTTGAATTAAGAAATTTACTAATTTACATTGAGTCATGAATCTCAATGGAGTCATCAATAATTTTTCCTAAATTAATGATCTCATTTATTGATGCTCTATAAGCGGTGATATCACGACTTTCAATATTAAATACTAAGGATTCATCGTTTAATCTCATATGGATAACAGAACGATCACTTCTTTTTGAACTCAACTCTGGCAGAAACGATTCATAAGCAAACTTTGAAAGTTTAGAGTCACTAAAGATTAATTCTACATTGGATTTAATATAAAAAGAACTCCCTCTTCTCATTTCTCTTCCAATACTTCCAATTCTCGTTGTTTCTGTTTTGAAATTCTGAAAGATTCCGTTCCACGAGGAGTTTGTATTGAGTAAGCACCACCTGTAAATTTAGCTCCGCATTTACGACAATGCCACACCCCAGTAGAAATCCTTCTTGTAGAGCCTTTGGTTTGGCATTTGGGGCATTTGTTAATCCCATTTTTTTGATTTTGCATTACCAAACGCCATTTCTTTCTAACATTGGCTCCATATCTTGGTCCAAAACGAGCGCTTATTCCACTTTTTTTCATACGGGCCATATTGTAAATCACTTTTACATATTTTCTTAAGTAACAATGTCTATAGTTAATCTTTCCAAATTAAATTTTCGATTATGGTCAAAGATTAATGAACAAAAATTATTGAAAATTAATCAAAAGCCTAATCGAGATTGGAATTTCTCTCAACATTAAACATAACGCGTTTAATCAACAATCAAGAAACAACAAATTCCAAGAAATTCAAGATAATGATAAATACGGGATGGAATAAAACAAATGTTAAAATTTTAAACCGAAGAGATTTCTAATAATTTAAATTTAGGACAGATTTATCTAGATAAATATGTTTGTTGTCGATTTATTTAGTTCAGAAAAGGTAGAATCATTTGATGTAGGAAATAAAGCATCAAATTTGATTAAATTAAAACAAAATGGTATAAATGTACCTGGTGGGATCGTTCTAAAGTCAAATGCATATAACAGCTTTATAAAAAAAAATCATTTATCTGATCTTATTTCCGATTTTGAATTAAAAATTAAAGATGAGAGCTTAATTAATAAAGAATCAAAAATAATAAGAGACGCTATAGAGAAAGGAACGATTCCAGAAGAAATTTTGGATCAACTAAATTCTTATTCCTTTTTATTTGATACTCATCCTGTAGCTATTAGATCCTCAGGAAATTTAGAAGACTTAATGCAAGCTTCCTTTGCTGGACAATATGATACTTTTTTAAACGTGATTGGGTTAGGAGAAGTTCTTTTCCATATAAAGAAATGTTATGCTTCATTATGGAACGAGCGAGCTATTCTTTATCGAAAAAATAATAATATAAGCTATAGAAACATCAATTTAGCTATAATCATCCAAAAAATGGTCAATGCTAAAAGCTCAGGGGTATTATTTACTTGTAATCCACTTAATTCAGATAAATATGAAATTATAGTTGAATCTAATTTTGGATTAGGAGAATCAATTGTTTCTGGTATTGTGACTCCTGATGAATATGTACTTCATCGAGGAAAGGAAAATAAAATTAAAATCCAAACTAAAAGGATAGGTAACAAGTTATTCACAGTACGTCCTAAAAGAGATATAGGAGTAGAGTGTCTTCATTCACCAGAAGATATAATTGAAGCAAGTTCTCTTTCAAATAAAGAGCTTTACCAATTAGCCAATTTAGGCATAAAAATCGAAGATATTTTAAAAAATTATCCCCAAGACATAGAGTGGGCGATTGATTATGAAAATATAATTCATATCCTTCAAAGCCGCCCTATTACCACTTTCAATATTAGTCCAGATGCCAAACAAGTTTTATGGAGTAGAGGCTATTCGGATGATTACTGGAATGATAATACAACTCCTCTTTTTTTTGAATTACTAGGAACACAGCTAACAAAAGTAGTGAATATGGAATTGAATAGTATTATGGGCTACAAAGAAATAGACGCCCAATTATTAAAGCTTTTCAAAGGTCACGTTTATTTTAACTTAAACGTGTTAAAAAAAAAGGTTGAATATGAAATCCCACCATTTATGCGAAATCAAGATGTATTGAATTATTTTCCGAATGGTTTCGGTCAATATGGGAAAAGTACAATAAAAAATCTCCCCTTTCACTTGAAAAATTATATTTTTGCCCAAATCCGAATCAAGTTTTATGATCCTAATGGAGCAATGTCAAGAACGGCAGAAGTCTATGAAAAATGGACACAAAATGTATTTATTCCTTTCTGTAAAGAATTCGATGCCAAATTAGCTGCAGTTAAAAAAAATCCCGACAAACTCATCTTTTATAAATTATCTAAAGAATTAAATGAAGTAATGGTATCGCATTTCCGTTTAGTGAGATACGGAATTCCCATTCATAATATTGGAATGAATTTGTTAACTCAATATCTATTAAATAGGTTTTTAGGGACAAAGCTTACTCAAAAATTATTTCCTATTTTAATTTCAGGTTTAAAACATAAATTAACGGAAACTAATGATCATATCCACCAACTAGCGTTTTTAATCAACCGATCTGATCATTTAAAAGATATATTTTTAAAAAATGATATAAACCAGCTTTTTGATATATTAAAACGAGATCAATCACAAGATGCAAAACTATTTTTGATAAAATTCAAGAACTTTCTCGATGAATACGGAGATAGAGGATTTACTCGTGAACCTTATTATCCTAGGTGGCATGAAGAACCAAGATTAATCTTTGCTATAATTAAATCGTTATTAACTGGAAATTTCACCATTAACAAAAATATAAAGGAAGAGCAAGCAAAAACAAGGGAGAAAGTTGAACGATATGTTGAGACAAAAATAAGAAACCAAAGTTTAGGGTTTTTAAAATGGCTCTTATTGTCCACAATTTTAAAAAATAGTCGCAAGTATATTATTTTCAGAGAAAATCAGCGATTTAACCTTGATTCTTGGATTTCACGGATTAGGATGCTCTATCTTGAGTTAGGTCAAATTTTTAAGGATGAGGGTATTCTAGATGAAAAAAATAATATTTTTTTCTTATTTCTAGAGGAAATAAAAGAATTGATTTCTGATAAAAATAGAAATTTAGAATTGAAAAAGAAAATAAAGAAGAGAATTAATAATTTTAAAAAATATGAAGATTCTCTACCTCCAAAATTTCTAATTGGTTCAAAGGAATTTGATGATGTTCGGCAATATAATAAAGATAGTGAAATCTACAAAGGAATTCCCGCTAGTTATGGGATTATAACTGGACCAGTGCACATAATAACTAATATCGCTCAAATTTCTACTATTCAATCTGGTGAAATTTTGATTGTTCCACGCACCGATCCAGGGTGGACGCCCGTATTTTCCAAGATTGGGGGTTTGATAACAGAAACGGGAGGAATATTGTCTCACGGTGCAGTGGTGTCTCGAGAATATGGCATACCAGCAGTTACTAATGTAACAAAGGCAACTAAGCTATTTCAAGACAATCAAATGGTTTATTTAAATGGGTATAATGGAATAATTAAAACAATAAAGAAAAAATGATTATGGAGCAAATAATACATAAAGATAAGATTAACGAACATCCCGATTGGAACGAGAGTTATTATTTTGTGTTTTACGATAAAAATCAGAAAATTGGAGGGATGTCGCGAATAGGATTTAAACCAAATAAAAAGGAAGGGATGACATTTTTCTTCTTGTTTTTATCAGATGGATCAGTAGCAGGATTTCATCAAACGATAAAAATTAAAGAGTTTACAGACCAAATAGAAGTAAAAAAGATGAAACATGAATGGAAAAATAATGGAGACTGGAATTATAAATTCGATGGGAATATGATTTTTGTTAAAGATTCGAGAGATCTACCAAAAGTTCGTGAAAACCCTAAGTTAATCCATAAGCTTGAACAAGTAAATTTAAATCTCTCATTTAAATCTTTAAATGAGGTCTATGAATATAGTAAATTTATGACATCTGAATCCTTAGAAATAGGAAAAAAATCGGGGGATAAGCACTGGGAACAAATAGGAATAGTTGATGGACGCATTAGAATAGGAAAGGATATGATTTCCATTAATGGAGTGATGGGTCAGCGTGATCATACCTATGGGGTTAGAGATTGGACTGGAGTTGGAAATTGGTTGTACTATGTTATTTGGTTCGATAAAAACCTTGCCATAAACCCTGCTGCTATAATAACAAACGATGGAAGGATCTCTAGTGGTGGATTTATGTATAGAAATGGAAAAAATATTCCACTACGCCAAATAAAAGTATTAGATGAAAAATATGAATCTGATAGAATCTTTCCTATTAGTTCCGAGCTAGAAATTATTGACGACCTTGGAACCACTCATCATTTAAAGGGTAAGGTTGGTTCTATTATTCCTGTACCCTTCGAAGATAAAAATGGAAAGAAATCTATTTTAGTTCAATCATTTGGCCGTTTTATACTTGATGGAACTAAAAATGGATATGGAACTTATGAAACACTAAGAAAATCGAAATAAAAATTAAAAAATACAAAATAAAAAATATAGTTAATAATCTGTCTTGTATTGCCAAAGATCGAACTCTTTACGCAATATTTTGCCAATGTCCATTGCTTTTTCACATAACATTTCAATTTCATCAATGGAAAACGTGGCAGTTCCACTTTTTTGGATAGAAGTAATGCGGTTCTCGGTTACTGATATTGAAATCTTCCCATCAGAAATTAGTTCTTCCGCTAAATTTGGGTCAAGAAAGATAATGTCATTAATTTTTCCAAATGTTAAAACTAAGGGAAGTTCCTTCACGATCATATCTCCCGTCAAATATTTACCCGTCCAAACCAGTTCTCCATCTTCGATCTTACCTTCAGGAACATGACTTGAAATAAGTGATACTAAAGAACTTACTCCCCCAGCATCGATTAAATTACCCGCGTAATTCAATACATACATATCCACGAATAAAATGTAAACTAACTCTTTCTCCTTAATACATAATTTTTTAGTTTGAACACAATCAGCGTGTCTAATTCCTCGATCAACAACTCTTGCAAGTTCGATAGATTGTTCATCTGGAGGGCCTCGTTCGAAAAGTGGAGATGCAACTGGAAGTAATTCCGCCATTATTGTGCAAACTCCTTCGTCAGGCATATCTGGGAAAGGTTCTCCAACTTCATATTTTAATCCAGTCATAATTCTAGTTTTACCTAAAGAAACATCAGCAGAACCTTCAGCAGAAGCGATTATGTCATGTTTGATATTAAAATCACGATATTCCCATAATCCTCTCTCATCAGTTCTCTCTCCTTTTTTCAAATTATTAATTATGTAATTTTTTTCAATTGCGGAGATTACTCGTTTTATATTCATCATTTTATTCGTTACCTCCCTCAGTTATTTCTTCTTGAATTTCAATGTACTTCTTCTTTAATGCTTCCACTTGAAGTTCATAGATCTTATTTAATGCATCTCTTGCCATTGAGAGATATTCTTTTAAATTTTCTAATTTCATATCACCATCAAATTGCAATAAAGATAGTTCTTCATTAAACCAAGTAATCGCACAAGGTAAATCCGCTTCACCCGCTTTATCTTCAATTCCTGAAAGATCAGTGACTAATTGACCATCTATTTTTCCCACAGCAACAGCTGTAACTAAACTTCTCATGGGGATGCCAGCATCTGCTAAAGCTAAAGCTGCAACTGTAGTGCTAGCACATCTCGTTCCCCCATCAGCGTCTAATACCTCAATAAAGACTTCAAAAGAAGTTCCAGGGTATAGTTCGAGAAAAAGCACTGGTTCTAAACAATCACTTATTATCATAGAAATTTCTTTTTCTCTTCTTCCCGGAGCAGGGCGCTTTCTATCAAAAACTGAGAAAGTAGCCATTCTATAGAATACTCTTAATATTCCTCTATCAGGTTTAGCAAGGTGATGTGGATGGACTTCTCTTGGACCATAAACAGCAGCATATATCTTATTATTTCCCCATTCTAAATATGCAGATCCATCAGCATTTTCGATGACACCAACTTTAATTTTGATTGGTCTAAGCTCATCTTTTTCTCTTCCGTCCAGTCGTTTACCATCTTCTCTAAACAACTTATCCGGGTATTCATCTTTTATTACTAACGGCATTTATTTTAAACCTCTTATCTTTTTTTCATTTTCAATATATTCAGACATTCTGTCAGTTAAACCGACTGTATGAGCTTCTCGTTCAATTTTTTGGATTGCGTCAATTAATAATCTTTCGTGAGCGATATCTTCCCCCTTCAACCATATCCTACCATTTTGAGTTACAAAGATACTGGTTCTTGTTAGATTTTTTAAAATCTTTATCATAGATCCATTACGTCCAATAACTCGGGGAATTTTAGGAGGATCAATAGATATTACAATCCCATTATTTTTCTTGCCTAAATATTTGCCAACAGTCGTTAATTCAGGCGCGTTTAATCGATCGGCAGATAATACCTTAGCAATTAGTATATCTCCAATATCATATTTTTCACTTCCAGAATCATATCGTTCACGACCGCCTCTTCTTACTCTTCCTCGTTTCATGGTATTTTTGGGTTTAAGAATGGCATCCTCTTTTGCATTAATGTCACAACGATATTTAACTGGGTTTTTATCTACAACTAACGCAATCACTTTGTCTCCAGGACGAGCAGTGTAGAATCCTCTTAGGGGAATAACATTAATGTAATTTTTTTTAGTTTGCTTTAAACCAATATTAAGAGAGATAATTTTTGTCCTATCTTTTGTTAATAAGGTACCTCTCCCTGGTAAAAAATTTTTTACATCGGTTGTTAAGACTTCTCCAGGTACAACTAAATCTCGTGTGGTTTCTTCATCTTCAAATTCATCATCGTCTTCAAGCTCATCATCATCATCGAGTTCTTCAGATTCATTGTCTTCATCATCTATATCATTATTTAAATCTTCTTCATTAACTTCATCTTCACTCATTTGAATGATCTCTTTTATGTTGATTATTGTCTATTCTTCCAAAAAATAATGTAAAATAAATTTAGAAATATGTCAACATTTAGGATTTAATAATTTTTGTTTGAACCCTTCCATGAGTAAGTTTATTAAGTTTGTCAATCAATTCCATTTGTAAACCCGCAGGTAGATTGACAACAGCAACCCATGAACCATCACTCTGCCACTCTTCTTTTTTTATTTGAGCTAATTGAGCCACAATGTTATATCCCTTTGCAGTGAAAGCTGTTGGAATTTTTACTGCCATTTCAACTTGTTCAATTCGTATTGGAATGATAGCTCTTAGACTTTTCACTACATCATCAACTTGCTCCTCAGCATTCTTCATCAAATCGATTTTCACTTTTGATTCTTCGATCGCTTTTTCAATTCTTTGGTAAGGGTGAGGTTTCTTATTTTGAGGGTTTATTGCATTTTTACTAATTATTGTAATGATCTGCTTTAATTTTTTATTTCTCTCCTCTTCTCGTTGTTCTCTTGTCCATTGGATTTCCCCATCCAACAGAATATGAGCTCCAATCGTTTTCCCATCAATAGTTTCAAATACGGCTTCCATATCACCATCAGTTGCCTTCTTTCCTCTTCGTAAATCCTCAAAAACAGTAAAACTTTCGAAAACAAGTTCCATTGATATTCTTGAATCATTTAAGATATCTTGAATGGATAATCGAGACTTTTGATTCCCGTCTTTTAGTCTTTTTCCTATTTCTTCACGAATGACTTTCTTAGCTTCCCAAGCTTTTTCAGGATCCAATAGCATTTCAAAATCACGACCCTCTTTCTCAATGCGTCCAACTATAAATCCGCCTAAATCAATTCGTGCTCTATCAATCATTTGTTTCACACATTCTTTTTCTTATGATCCAGGTATTTAACCTACTTTTAAAAATTATTAAACTATCTTAAAACAAGGAGATTTTGGTTTTATTGCATTTTACCTAACAATTCTTTTTTCTCATCAACGTTTAATAATCTAAACGCTTTATCATCTTTTAGAATATAAGCAACATCGCACGTGTGTTCGTTTAAATTTTCACCCATTAATTCTTTTAGTGTCTTTAAGGGTAATAACTTTAAATCCTCATCATTGATATCTTCCTTATAATTTTCTTCCAGAAATTCTCTAGCTTCGGTTGCACCAGAACCTATTGCAAATGCTTTATATCCCCACATTGCACCACTAGGATCGGTCAAATATAATGAAGCTTTTCCATCGGAATCTATACCAGCAATGAGAAGACTCACTCCAAAAGGTCTCACACCTGCATTTTGGGTGAATAATTGAAGATATTCACAAATATTCAAGGTGGAGTCTTTTACTGAAATTTTTTCATCATAATTTAATAAATTTACTTGAGCTTGAACGCGCGCACGATCTACTAATACTCGTGCATCAGCGGTAAGTCCAGCAATGGCCACTCCGATATGATCATCAATTTTAAAAATCTTCTCTGAGCCAATTACTTCTTGTAATTCAGAGCTCTTCTTTTCAACCGCAAACACAACAGATCCTTCATTTCTACATACAATAGCGGTTGTACCTCTTCGCACGGCTTCTATCGCATACTCAACTTGAAATAATCTCCCTTCGGGAGAAAATTGAGTTATAGCCATATCATATCCTCGTCCAGCTTGCTGAAACATTTTAAATTCTCCTGATTTTTTGACTAAATCTATTCTTTTACATTATTTTTACTTGTTGAAAAGAAGTAATAATTGATTTAATTTATATTTTTTTTTAATTTTTTAAAAAAAACAGTTTAGAAAGGATAAATCCAACTCTAAATAGAAAAAAATTGAAAATTAACTCCAAGCAACTTTATTAATAAAGATTGACCACTCTAAAATTATTAAGCCCTCATCACGTGTATGAGCTATTAAATAGTCTCCTTCTTTAGTAATAGAACCAACAATATTGCCTTTTCCGCCCGTGATGTTCTTGGCTGCCAACTGAATTTCGTCATTCTTTAATATAGCATATCGAGCGTTTTGAAACATGAGAGCTGGTTCTTTTTCTCTCCAAGCTGTTAAAATTTTTTTTGATTCTTGATTTGTTAGGGGAAATTCTTGAGATTTAAAGATAATATCCCCTTCTGAATTCAATACAAATACTTCTTCTACCCCTTCCTGTTCTCGTAACATCTGGACAAAAGAATTAAATCGGTTCTCATCCATTTAATTTCACGCCATTATAAATTCTATTTTTTATTTTACAATGAAAAATAGGGAATTTAAATTTTCTTTTTTCATAAAGCCTGAATAGACTAAAATATTTTACAGAATTTTCATTTACTCATACAAATGATCTTAATACTAATAAATCGGAGTCTTTTCAATGGTGATAAAATTAGTTTTAACCGATAAACTACCACAAAATAAGCCTATTATCTCGCGCTATAAAAAATATACCTTAGAACGAGTAAAAGGATTTCACAATACAGAAATCAAATTCATAAAATTACGTAATTATGATAATAGAATGGAGATAAGCATTAAAGGTCCTGAAGAGGTGTTTATTAAAAATTTACTTCAGAAGGAAATAGGGTCAATTTACGATTTCAATGTTATAGAAAAGAATATGCTATTAAAAGGCAATTTAGTCGATGTAGGGAATGTAGGATTTGGATTATTTGTTGATTGTGCGATTCTAAACCCAAAAGTGGATGTTTTGGTGTCATTAAATACACTCAGAGAGCAGCTTTGTAAAGGAAAAGAAAGATCTCTCCCAGAAATAGTGAAGGCATATGATTTTATCAATGGATTTCCTGTGTCAATTAAAATTACTTCTATTGATAGTGTAAAAGAGAATATAAAGGGAATTTTGGATAAGGAAACACTGAATTTATATCAGAAACTGCTTAAAGAACGTCTTGAGGCAGTGTTCCTTAGTGGTGAAACCAAATCTCAACTTAAAAAAGCTTTAGAAAAAACTCATCATATCCGAGATATAATTTCAATAAATAAATATGGCTTTTTACAGAATCTCATCGTTTTAAAGGAAGATACGGAAGCACCTGGGATCATTTCGGATATTGGAAAATATTTAAAAAAATGTAAATTAAGCGCTATAAGGCCTGAAAGAATCAATAAATTGTGTGAGTAAAATGGTGGGCCAGGAGAGGATCGAACTCCCGATATCCACGGTGTAAGCGTGGCGTCATAACCGCTAGACCACTGGCCCTGAGAAGATGGGGCACGATTTCTCATATTATGTGAACGCAATCGGTGGGCTTTTCGCATCATTGGAGCCCAATGATTTTTTCGAACCCACGAGTCCATCGGACACCGGTTTAGCAGACCAGCGCTCTACCGAGCTAAGCGACGATTGCTTTAATGATGAGACTTTTATATATTAAATTTTTAAAAATTTTAATACTTTACGTCAAAAAATCAATTTATCCGAAATGATGGTTCTGATTCAATCTGGATTTTACTTTTAAAATAATGAATTACCTGCTTTTCTTTTTGCCACCAAAATACCCCAATTGGAATACAAATGCTCCAATTTATTATGAGATAAAGATACGTCATTAAAATACTACCTTGATCAATACCAAAAATACTTGCACTATAATGATCTCCATACAACGCATACACTATGGCAAAATATAAAATTTGAACAAGTAATATATGATATGTTGATTTACTTATCTTCTTAATTACTCTAGCTAATTTATTCTTAGAATCAGAAGGAAGTGTCTTCAGAGCAACTAAAAATAGAAAAGCAGAATAAGGAAATACCATAAAATTATAATCTCCGGTGAGAAATGGAATTCCGTTTACTAATATTCGATAATCAAAAAATTGGTATGCTATAAGATAGCTTAGACTGATGAAAAATAATATCCAGACGAAAAAATTATTCTTACTAAACAAGTTATGATCTCTCGAAAACCACATTCCAAATCCAACAGCAGATAATAATAAAAATATGCTGTATATAAAGAAAAGAGCGTAATAATAATCCTCCCACGTAGCAAAAGTAGGTGGTGGATTTGGATTTTTAAATGTGAAGAAAATGATAGACTGTACAATTAATTCTACAATAAAAGTAACAATAAGAGTATATATCGCCTTGTAACGTGGTCCTGAAAATCCTTTATATAATCCGGGTAATATGATGATCGAGCCAAAAATTATTGGTATAAACCAGTTTCCGGGACCCCAGAATGGCAAAATTCCTATCAATAAGTGGAGATCGTTATAATTAGTACCCCATTGCCCAGCTTGTATCGAATCGATGCTAAAACCATAAATTAATCCACCTATAATCGTAGAGATAAAATATAATATTGCAAAAGGTATGACATATCTATAAAACTTGTTAAAAAAAAATTCACGAGTGTAAAACGAATCTTTAATAGGATCTTTTTTAGCTTGCAAAGATTTTCCAATATTGAAGCCCATAATTACCATAAACATAGGAATAGAGATTCTTTCCCAAAGTGCTACTCCCAAATCTCCTTTGATACTCCATGGAATAGTATGATCGAAAATCACCAAAAAAATCATTATTGTCTTCAATACATCAACTTGGAAGTAGTTGTTATGCTTTTGTTTTTGTTTAATACCAGACTCTTCTAAATTATCAGATTCTACCATGATTCTTATTAATACCTATACTATTGAGAACTTTATATTGAATATAATTAACGTAAATTTATAAAGAGGGACTATAAGTAATCTTACAAAAAAATCCAAAATTGATAAATACAAATTACTAATATATTGATTCAAAAGAGAAACACCGATATATCATCTTTCAATCAATTTCACCAAAACTTAGATTTGATAAATTGAATCATTCAGAAATAATCTCAAAGACCATTTTTTCAATGATGGGTTTTTTAGTATACCTCTTATCATAAAACCAGCCTACTAAATGTCCTTTTAGATCTTTTTCTGCAAGTTCAGGAATTATTATAATCATTACTCCATTTGAGAGATATTTTAAAATTCTTTTATCAATCTGATGGAGTTTCTCTTGTCCTGAAGGATGTGTGTGAGCTTGCCAGACGATATCTATACCTAACTCTTGTTTAAATTTTCGCATGTTATAAATTTTTGACTTTTTATATCGCATCCAGCTTCTGGGTTTAACGTGTGCTTTCGTTTTTTTTAAGTCCGGATTTGGTATGAATTTAGTCACAATACCAAAATTTTCCTTACGATCAGCGAAAATCCAGTAGTGTTCTATATATGGATATGCCTCTGCTGCTTTCTGCGTAATCTCATCAAATAATTTTTGAGGAATTAAATATCTGAAGTCTTTAGCACTACTCATAAATCATTTTAATGCATCCCAAAATTTATAATTTACTAAAAAAGCTAAAGCAAGCTCTTTTTCCGTTAAGTTCTACTAATTTACAGTAATTCAAACATGAAGTACTTCAGTATTTGTTAAAAGTAATTATTAAAAAGAAATCGAAAACAACTATTTGAAGAGAAAAATCAAAAAAATTTTATTTAATTGAATATAAACTAATTTAATACCTTGCATTATTTTGTCTAATCGCTGGTATTTTATATTTTCAAGCACGCAGACGTAGCCTAGCTGGTAAGACGCTGGCCTTGAGCCTTCTTGCTCTCAAGAGAGCCAGTGCGCGCAAGCGCTCGGGGGTTCGAGTCCCTCCGTCTGCGTTTTTGAAGATGAAGAAAAACATTTTAGACGGGCTATTGGCGCAGGCAGGTAGCGCGACTGGCTCTTAACCAGCAGGTCGGGGGTTCGAAACTATCATTGTCTTCTAATGGTAGCGGCAATCCCTCATAGCCCGCTTTTTTATACCATTTTGTTTTCTAAAATGAATTTAGCATCTATTTTAGTATTGGTCTTCGCTTCAATTTTGAACCGCAGATTTCACAATGCTCATTCAATTCATTAGCATCGTGTAGGGTTTTGCACTGCGGACAATAGACCTCAAAATGGATTAGTTGGGTTATTCCCTTTTTCATTAAAGATTTAGTATGGACTTTCAATTCTTTGCAACAGTTTTGAACTGAATAATCATTACTGTAAAGAATAACTTCTTGCTTTGTAAGATCTTTCAATTGTAATGCTAATGCAATTAATTGTTGATCTGCTTCTGATAACGCCTTAAGGTCCCCTGTTTTATATGAACTATCAATTACTTTTGACAAATATTCAGGTGAAGGCTCTTTTATTATCAAATTCCCACTTTCAATAGCAATATTTATCCTATTTATTATATTCCTATTACGAGAGAGATACTTTTCAACTTCAATCTCTTTTAAAATCTTTGGAACAGTATAAATTTTTTGTGGAATGACATTAAAATCTGTTCCAATTAAAAATATGTTTGCATCAAAAATTAGAATTGAATTCTTCTCCTGATTCTGGGCTGTCATCAAGGGGAACCCTTATAGTGCCAATAATTTTTTTTCTTAATCTTTTTATATAACTATCGGTTACATTTCTTGAAAGTCTAATAAATGATGAGTAAACATTCGCTTTTCTAATTTTGATTATAGTATTTGGCTGTATCTTTTTATAAGTACGTTGACCATCAATAATTATTCTGGCATTTAACCTGGATCTTAATAATTTTAATTCAATTTCACTATCTATAGGTAGCACTATCGGTTTTAATCCAGATCTTGCATAACTATTTAACGGAGTTAATTGCATTATTTCTAAGGATGGAGTTATAATCGACCCTCCAGCACTTAAATTATATGCTGTACTTCCCACTGAGGTGGAAATTATAACTCCATCTAAATAACTCCTATTTAGATACGTTCCATCTATTTTCACTGAAACGAGTAAGACTTTCGAGTTTTTTGATGAAATTATTAATATCTCGTTTAAAGCGTTATTGAGTCTGATCTCCTCAGAATCTCTTAAAATATATGCTGTTAATTTACTACACTTTTCTATAACATAATTCCCATTAAGAATCTGATTTATATCTTTAAAAATGGTTCTTTCATTTGATTCGTCTAAAAATCCAATTGAACCGATATTCACGCCTAATATTGGGGGCGGGTCCTTTTGAGAAAGATTACTCGCTACTCGGAGAACTGTTCCATCTCCACCAGTGGTAATAATGAATTTTGTATTCTCTGCTGTCATATCCCCTAAATCCATGGCATTATGCGGCATAATCTTTGGTGCAATACGTGTCTCTAAATGGACTATTTCATCCTTTTTCACTAAATAATCAAACAGTTTTTTAGTTAGATTAATAGCTCTTTCAGAATCCATTCGACATGCTAGAGATATGCCTTTTTTAATCATCATTCTAATGTTTTTTAGGTGTGTTGATTAATTTAAAATTCAATTCTCTTATCAAATAATATTTAATAATAATAATGGATTAATTTGGAACTTGCTAATAAAGAGGACTTATCCACTTATTATCCGGTTTATTAATGTCTTTCCAGCTAGTTTCCAATATTCAACTTGCGTATTTCCCATCTTCGCGGGGTTTGCCCTTAATTCTTTCAATTTTCCGATAAGTTCTTCTTCTGTTGGCCATTTTACATCCAAAGACTCATATGACTCTAGATCCATGATATTAATAACACTATCTTCAATAAAATTAATTTGAGCATTCCCTTTCAGAATCTCTGGGACATCAACTAAATGGCCTGATGGAATCGTAAGGCTTCTTTTGTTATTATCAAATAAGCCAACACACACTATTCTTACTTTAGCATGTCCATGTTTTCCACTTTTCGAACGTTCTGTGCTTTTAACAATGCATGGTTCATCATCTACCATCATATATTGACCTGATTTTAACTTTTGAATTTCAGTTCTTTTTATAGATATGATTTTACACCTCTTATTATTAACGATTTTAAATTTAATTTAATAATACAATTTAATTAAGATTATTTTATGATATTTCATTTATGTATATACTTTATTCCATTAAAAAAAAATATTAGTTTTTGATAATTTTAAGAATAAAAATGCTAAAATGAGTTCATTATGGTACTAGAACAGCTGGGAAGATCACTTGATAATGCCCTTAGGAGAATAAGAAGGCTCCCACAAGTAGATAAAGAAGCAATTAATGCGTTAATTCAAGATTTACAACGCAGTTTACTTCAAGCTGATGTAAAAGTTGAACTAGTTTTCGAAATGACGGAAAATATAAAAAAAGAAGCAACTGATACAAAATTACAGAGAGCTAAAAGAAAAGACTTTATTATTAAGTTAGTTCATGACCAATTAATTAAAATTCTTGGAGGAAAACCTGCCCCCATAAGAATAAAAGCCGGTAAACATAATGTAATTTTATTAGTAGGGATACAAGGTTCAGGAAAAACTACAACAGTCGGTAAGCTAGCTCGTTTCTATAAAAGTAAGGGTTACAATGTTGCAGCCGTTACTACTGATACTTGGCGTCCTGGTGCATACGAGCAATTAATCCAATTATCCGACCAAGTCGGGATTAAATGTTATGGGAATCCATCAGAAAAAAATGCAGTTAAAATAGCAGTAAGGGAGACTAAAAAAGCGATTAACGATGGACATGACATCATCCTCGTGGATACCGCTGGAAGGCATAAAGAAGAAAAGGAATTGATGAAAGAAATGACCCAGATAGAAACTTCTTTAAAGCCAAATGAAGTCATATTGGTCATAGATGGAACTTTAGGGCATCAAGCCTATGCTCAAGCAGAAGAATTCTCAAAATCAACAAATATCGGCAGCATTATTGTTACAAAATTAGATGGTACAGCCAAGGGAGGAGGTGCACTTTCTGCTTGCGCTGCTACTGGGCAATCAATAAGATTCATAGGTGTTGGAGAGAAAATTGGTGAATTGGAAGAGTTTGAACCATCAAAATTTGTCGGATCTTTATTAGGAATTCCCGATATCGAAGGATTAGTCAAAAAGGTTCAAGATGCTGAAGTTGAGGCTGATCCTGAAATGATAAAAAGAATGATGCGTGGAAAGTTCACTTTAGATGATTTATATTTTCAATTAAAGAGTTTAAAGAAGGTTGGAAGGGCTAAACAAATTTTTTCAATGATAGGAGGAGGAAATATTCCAGATGCCTTGAAAGAAGATGCGGAGAAAAATTTAGAAAGATGGGAAGTGGTATTAAGCTCAATGACCCAAGAAGAAAAAGAGGACCCTAAACTTATAAAAAAATCAAGGAAAAGAAGGATTGCTATAGGTAGTGGAACAGACTATGCGACGATTAATAGAATGTTGGATCAATATAACCAAATGAAGAAGTTTATGAAGAGTTTTCTTCAAATGCAGAAAAAGGGAAAAGGAATGCCCGGTATGGGAAACATAGATCCTTCTTTTTTTAATAAACTAGGAAAAAATTTTAAATTTTAAATGGTTATTTGATTAATTTGGTAAAATTTTTAGTTTGTATTGATAAGATTTCGAGTTTTGATAAAAAAGCCATTGATGTAGGGAATACTCCTCTAGATGTATATACTTTATGCTCTTGTATTAGAGAAGTGTTTTGTCTTTCATATGCTATTAGAAAGGAAAACGAATTTTATATTTTGATTAATCAAAAAAAACTATTATTAAAGTTAATTGGTCAAAATTTAAGATATTTAGGTTCTGATGAACGTTCACAAGCAATCTTATTATTAAAAGCATTAGAGCTAGAGAAAACTATTCCTTATGATATGTGGATAAAGTCGACTCCCGGAATTTTTATAAAAAAATTAATCGATCTAGAATATCTTTTTTCAATCATTAATGAAAAAAATATTCGAGCCTTCATAATAGATGATAAAAATCCCAATAAAATTGCAGCTTATAAAATTAATAACCAAGACATAATTATACTTGATGAATTTAGAGACAATAATTTCATTCAGCGTCAAATTGGCAATTTTGAGAGAATAGCTCTTCCAAATCATTATTCATTAGAAAACAAAATATTATATATTAACTATCAATTAGATCAACAACAACTACCCATACTTTGAAAAGATTAATGATTTTACAGAATGCTAAAATATTTAATGGAACTTCTCTTGATGATGGAATCATTTTAATCGATTCTGGCAAAATAAAACAAGTTATTTTAAAAGAATTTGATTTGGAGAAAATTAGATCTCAAAATTTTGATAAAATTGAAATTAATTGTGAAGGGAGGACTATTTTACCCGGAATTATTGATATTCATGCTCATTTAAGAGATATGGATCAATCTGAAAAAGAAACATTCTGTACAGGAACTAAAGCTGCCGCATATTCAGGAATTACGACTGTTTTCAATATGCCTAATACAAAACCACCAGCAATTACAGCAAATCAAGTTGAAAAGTGGATGAAAACCGCCGAAAACAAATTATTTGTTGATGTTGCTTTCATTTCTGGGGTTCCCAATGACATTAACGAAGAAGAAATAAAAAAGATCATAAATCTTGGAGTAATTGGTTTCAAAATTTATCCGCTTAAACCAATAAATAATAATAATTGGTATGATGAAAATCACATCCAAAAACTTCTCTTAATTTCCTCAAAATATCGCATCCCTATATTTATTCATCCTGATTGCTTACAACATGAAACGGAAAGGATTATTGATGATGAACTCCACAAAGCAAAGAGTTTATTACAAATCTATGATCAAGTCCATCCATGTAATAATGAAACTAAATACATAAAATTCATTTTAAAGCATTATTTTCGAGTAATTGATAAGTTTAATCTCCCAAGAGATAAAATACCTATAGTCCATTTTTGCCATATTAGCTGTAAAAGTAGCATACAAGAAATACAAAACGCCTTTGATTATAATTTTCGGATGGTGGTTTATCTTTACGAATTTGAACCAGACATATCGTTTGAAGTCACCCCTCATCATCTTTTTTTAAATAATAATATTGAATTAAAAAATCC
>SDNV01000169.1 GCA_004524515.1 Promethearchaeota archaeon | reverse complement strand
TGAAGTAATCCCCTATTTAAATCAGATAAATCCTCCTCTTAATGCACTCATAATTACTCATTTTGGTTCTTTTATGGATGGTCCACGATCTGAAAAAAATCATGTACCAAGCCAAGTGGAAAAATTAGAAGAAAAGACTAAAATCAAAAAAATTATCGCAGCCGAAGATGGTTTGAAAATCGATATTAAAGAATTATTAGAGAAATAAAAAATATATAACAAGATTATAACAATAATCCCGGAATAAAAAGAGTTTCCAATTAGTATTGAGCTTTTCAATTTTTCATAATTTTCTTTTTATAAAACATGTATGTTCTAGTAGTACAGAACAGTTTCATAATCTCCATCTTTTTAAACCAGAAAATGTATCATATAATCAAGGAAGGGAACTATAACGTAATCTAGCAAACATTGGATTTCGCCCTCTATTAAACTCTTATATGAGTTTAATTCTCTCCCTTATTTTATAAAATAAGCTTGGATTACGTTTACCCTTCGCTACTTTTCATAAAAATTTTATGTTAAGATTTAAAATTACTTTATTAAGAACAATCCTTCATGAAATAACTGAACTTAAAATTAGTATAATTTAAGGGACTTTAGGACTATTATTAATCTTATTTATAATCCCGTGAGCAGCGATTATACCTGTAACTGCTGCTCCCACAATTCCTCGAGATATTCCCGCTCCATCCCCTGCAAAAAATATATTTTCTATTTTTTTAGATTCCAAAAATGAATTTGTATCAATTCTCTTAGCACTCCTTTTGAATTCAGGAGCATATAGAAGAGTACTGCTGTTGTTTACTCCAGGAATTACTTTATCTAATATTTCTAGACCCTCTAAGATGTCTTTTACGAAACGATAAGGGTATGCCATGGCAATATCTCCGGGAGTAGCATCTTTTAGAGTTGGCTGGACAGGATTTCGCTCGATTAATGCCTTTCGGGAACGGTGCCCCTTTTTAAGGTCTCCAAGAGTTTGAACTAAGGGCTTGTATCCTCCGAGAATAGAGGTTTGCTTTGCGATGGAACGTCCATATTCTGTAGTATCTTCTAAAGGACTTGTTAGAGTTTGTCTTATTAGAAATGCAAAGTTACTATTTTCGGATTTTCCATCAATACTGAGTTGATGTCCATTCACGCCCGCTATCCTTTTTTCATAAGTTTCTTTAACTACATAGCCTTTATGATTCACGCAAAAAGTTCGCACAAAATCATTATAAGTTTGGGTAATTATATGAAATTTAGGATCTCTTTGTATATGGCATACCTCATCCATTATAATTGCGGGAACTTCAACACGGACGCCAATATCGAGAGGTTCATAAAAGGTTTTAATCCCATTTTTCTTACATTGTTCCGCCAGCCAGACCATGCCCCATCTTCCGGGAGCTAACAGTATATAATCGAAATTTTCTTTCCTTTCCTCATTAAAATATAAATTTTTTTTATCGTCAAATGTAGTTATTTTGGTATTAGGAATAATGCGAATATTATAATTTGATTCTAGAAAATTTTGAATTGATTTAATCACTTCAGGAGTCGTTTTTGAACCTAAAAGTCTTTGTTTTACTGGAACAAATCTAATATCTACAGAAGCGCATTTGCGTCTTAATTCCTTTAACGCTTCTTTTTTTCCTTTATCAAAAGGGTCAAAAATCTTATCTGGAGCTCCATTATCAACAAAAAAACGGTCAATCTGCTCTATTACTTTTTCTGCATCGAGATTAGCATTATTACATAATTCTCCTAAATTGCCACCAATGTCTTTATTCAAATTTAATATTCCTGATGAATAACAGCCTGCGCCTCCAACTCCACTCATAAGGCTACATGGATCACACAATGCACAAGCAAGCCCCTCATCGTTTAGAGGGCAATGTCTCTTATCTATTTCAGGTCCTTGCTCAAAAATAGTAATTTCTAAATTTTTTAAGCCCGAATTGCCGAGTTCATTTGCAGCAAATAAGCCGGCTGATCCCGCTCCCACAATCCCAATTTTAATATTTGTCATTTCCATGCTATTTTAATGATTTTATCAAGATATATTTATCGTTCAAGATATAATAAGCACACATAATTTCTCAAAATGTAAGATAAGAGGATCAGAATAGAAAAATATTATTGCTCCCCTTCAGAATTTTTATCAATAATATTGAAATAGATAATTTTATCATTAGGGGGTTTTTGATGCCTTATTTCCTTTTCTTCTGTTGATATAATTTTAGGATGAGGTTTCTCTGAGGATTTTTTTTCATTCTTTTCGTCCAAAATTATCCCCTGAAGTTTTTATACTATAAATACAAAACCTTTTGGAATTAATATTTTTTTAATAATGATTATATTAAGTTAAATTCAAATTTAAATTAAAACATATAATTAAATAACGTATGAAAAAAAGAAATCTAAAATGATATCTAGAATACTTATAATGGCTCCTGGCGGGATACTCTGTTACTCATTCAATTTTATTAGTAATATGCAAAAAGTAGATAATTTGATTGAAGAAGATTTAGTGGGAGGATTTTTAAATGCAATTAGTAGTTTCGCAAAAGAAATACAAGGAGGAGTTATAGATTCATTAAATTTCAGAAATTTTAATTTTCTTTATTCTTATGATGAAGAATTCGGTTGTATGTTCGTCTTGGTTATAGATATTGATGATTCAGAAGAAGAGGTTAGAAAAAAACTGGAACTAATGAAAAATGAATTCATGAAAAGATATAAAGAGGATATTAAAAAATTTAGTGGTAATATAACAGTTTTTAGCGATTTTGATGAGTTTGTAGAAAATAATATATTTATTCCTCCCAAAGTGTTATTAGTGGGAGAACCAGGAGTAGGAAAAACCAAGATTATGTCCCTTTTTCCAGGAGAAACTGTATTAGAATTAGATGAAGATCTCAATGAAATTATCCAAAAACCTATAGATATGCCTGATTTGCGAAATATAAAACAAATTTTATTAAGAGAGATGGATTTACAAGAACTGGTGGATAAATCCAAACTGTATAGACCATTGTTAAATTCTGTGGACGCGATTTGTATTGTTTCTAATTCTGCAGCCAGTAATTTATCGAGAACCCGAAATTTGTATTCTCGATTAAAACCTTTAGTAAAGAATTCAGATTTCTATATTATCGCCAATTTTCAAGATTTAAAAGAATACGCATTTGATCCAATAAAGATTGAAGAATTATTCGATGGAATAAAAGCCTATGGGTTTTCTGCAACCGATAAAGATGCCAAAGATAAATTCCTTTCCATACTTAATGAGATTTTAAAACAATCTGTGATTAAAAAAATTGAAATGAAACAAATGAAGAATTCTTAAGAAATTAATCATATTTTTTATAATTGAAATTAAAAACTTGGAATCATGAATATCGAAGAAAATTTTATATTTCCAGTCTATATTTACAGCAGTATCTTAGAAGAGATTAAAAAATTATGTAAAAATGCTAAATTGGAAATATTTGGTTATCTAATAGGAAATATTTACAAATGGAATGGAAAAAATTATATTGTTATAGAGGAACAACTCTTTCTTATTGGAGCTGTTCATAGTGATAAATACTCCACTTCCCAGATTGAAGGGACTGCGGGGAAATATGAAAAAATATTTCAAAAAATGAAACGAAAAAAAAATAATGAAGAATTGAGAATAGTTGGTTGGTGGCATAGCCACCCGGGCTTTGGGCCGTTTCTCTCCTCTACTGACATCCATACACAAGAATTTTTTTTTCCTGAATCGTACCAGGTAGCTTTAGTAGTAGATCCCATTAAAGAGGAGCTTGAATTCTTTACTTTAGACCGTGATTCAAATAAAAAATATAAGAAAATAAGTTATGCGGTCATAAAATCATAGTTTTAATGTAAGAGGTTTAGATTTAATCTTTTCAAGAATTTGGTTCAACATGAAATTATCAGAAAATAAAGATAAATTGGATTATGAAGTGTTAACTGAAGGTTCAATAGATGATGATAAATACGATCGGCAAAAAAGAATTGTAGGATGGGATCAAAGCAAAATTTCTAACGCCAAGGTAATGGTCGTCGGAGCTGGAGCAACAGGTAATGAACTTGTAAAAAATTTAGTATTAACTGGTATTGGAAAGATTATTTTGATTGATTATGATACGATAAATTTGTCCAATCTTAATCGATGTGTTTTGTTTGATATAAAAAGTGCAAAGAAGCAGGATTATAAAGTAGATGTCGTAAAAAAGGCGTGTAAAAATCTTAGTCCTGAAACAGAGATTATCGCGTTAAAAGAAGATCTAAATGACGTTGATAACAAAATATATCAAGAAGCCAATGTAATATGTTCGTGCGTTGATAATATCGAGGCTCGGCTACAAGCAAACAATTATGCATATTACTATGAAAAACCCTTCATTGATTCCGGAATAGATGATTTTTATGGGACAGTCCAAGCAGTGTACTCAAAAGTTAAAGATGCTGCCTGTTTACAGTGCGGAATCACGGGGATGGATTTAGATTTAATGTGGAAAAAATATTCATGTACAGGTCAAGAAATAGAGACGGTGAATGGTGAAACAATTGGGAAAATGGCTACAATTATCACCACCACCGCAATAATAGGTGGTATTCAAGCTCATCAAGTAATAAAATTCATATTAGGTTTAGAAGATTTTACAAAATTCGGAAAATGGAACTCGGATATCGGCAATCCATTGATCGGTAAACAATTAAACTATAATGGATTAACGAATACTTTTGATATTATCACTAAGATAAAAAATGATGAATGTTGGGTTTGTTCATACAAAAAAAAAAATAAGAAGTAGAAAAAGAGTAAAGAAATTATTATATTACAAAAAATATTGTTTTTACAATCTTTGAACGTAATTGAAGAAAAATCCATAATTAGAGAAGAGAGTAGTATTGAGATGATGATTAATATTAAAGATTTAGGTTTAATAATTAATGAATTATTCCCTTAAAATTATTATGACATTTATGTAAGATTTTTATAATTATATTTCATCTATTAACATGAGAAAGTTGAATAAAAATAAAGAAATGATATGAAAAGATTTGTTAGAATCCCGAAATATTCCATGGAAATCCAATTTAAACACAATTCAATCCATTGTTATGACCTAATTTCTAAGGAAATAGTAGCCTCAGAACCTTATGAAAAAATCCACAAAATAGTCGGGTTTAGAAAACCAAAGTTTAATACTATTTTGATTTTGGATAAAGAAGATAATGAAATTGACCATATTAAGGTTGATTTAGTATCTGAAAGAAGTCGAGTAGCAACCAACGCAGGATATGTTTTAGATTTAAGCATGGATAGCCCTACTCATGGTTATTATTTTGGTCCTTAT
>SDNV01000039.1 GCA_004524515.1 Promethearchaeota archaeon | reverse complement strand
GAATATAAAACTGGTGGTCGAGATTCATTAATTGCTGCTAGTCTTTTAGAATATGATATAAAAAAAATATATTCTCATGATAAAGATTTTGATAAGATAAAAAGACTAAAAAGAATTGATCCTGTTAAATCCGGTTAAGGCATTTTATTAATCAAAATAATGAAAGAAATGAAATAAAAATAATATCATTTTTTGTAAGTTAATTTGACTCTTTTTATCTGAAATTCTGGGCAGATTGTAAAATCTGGAAACTGGAAGCATAAATTTCTTCGCTTTGGTAAAGTACATTTTCCATAAAATGCGCAGTTTAAAATATGCTGTGTTAAGAGATTGTTTTTAATAAGACTTTCTGTCATTATCCTTTATTTCCTCTTCTTGAATCTTTTAAAATCAATTCTCTAAATTCCTGATTAGTTTCATCAATAAATTCCCAGAATTGTTCATAAATCTCTTCTAGAGTCATTTCTTTTTTTTCAAATTTCACGTTTTTTACTTTAGGAATCTCTTTATTCTTGTTTTGGTAATTATTCTTTATTTGAGCTGGTGTTTTTTTCTTATGATTTTTCTCTGATTTTGGATTGTATTCAAGATGATTTTTGTCTAATTTTAGATTGTTAAGTAATTCCTCGTCGTTTAACTTAATAGTGTATATAGGAAATTTTTGTTCCTCCACATCATCAAGTTCAAACACAAAATCAACCTTTTGATATCCTCTTACTTTAAAATTCTTATCTATAAATGCTTGAAAATGATGTAAACAGACTTTATTTTTAGGAATGGATAGAGTGGTTAATTGTTTTGCTTGATTAATCACTGATTTATTAATTGGTAGCTCTTTTTCGGTCTTACAAACTGGGCAGATAAACCGTATGAGAATAAGCTTATCAGAAGCCAGTTCAGTGTTATTAGTAGTTTTTGCAACCGCCATTGTTAATTTCATTTAAATTTAGTAATTGAATATAATTTTCTCTATTTATATTAAAACACTCTCAAAAATTAGTGATGAAACCAAAAATCATTATGTAGTAAGAGATGTCTCCTCAAAATTTGTACCAATGAGTTGACTTATTTTTTAAAAAATAAATATTTTTGATTTAAAAATACTCATTTAATATTTTGATATAACAAATCTAACTTTGATTATCATTTAGAGTTTTACTCTTTCTGCCATATTCATAAAGCGCTAAATAGGCTTTTGCTGCTCTTCTAATAGAGGGAAACACGATGAATCCGTCTTTCATTAACCTATCCATAAATCTTTTACGTCTTCGAGCGGGATATTCAGGAAGAATTAAAATAAAGACATTATTCAGCGATTCTGTATGGTCCCTTATTTTTAATAGGTTATTATAGTAGGTATTAAAACGATCACCCTCAAAATCATCCCATGCATCGGTTAATATCATTACAAGGTTCATCTCTTCTGAAATTGCAGCTAACGCAACTTCAAGGTATTTATCTGAAAAAGATATCCATGGTAAATCTAAAGGATTGGAGAGGCTACCGATTTTTACAGGATATATTTTTCTTAATTTTTCTAAAGTTTCACCTTGAAAGTAAGGTACATTTAAACCTAACTCCGTTAAAGTATTTGTTGCGATAATTCCAAATCCTCCGGACCAGAGAATGGTTAAGACATTTTTACCTTTTGGATATTTTATCTCCTTTTTATTTCTTTTGTATCTTTTAATTACTTCATTAAAAAGATATGTATAATCAAGCATATCATCTAGAGAGCTTGGAACCTGAATTATGGGAGTTTGCTTGAATATTCCTTCCCATATTTTTTGATTCGTACTAATTGAGCCAGTGTGGGTTAATACTGCGGTTTGTGCTCTTTTTGTCATTCCTCCATTCATAAATAAAACAGGTTTTTTCATCATTTTTAAGGTTTTAAATAATCTTTTTCCTTCATTTGGATGAAGTGAGTTAATACCCTCATAGTAAACCAAAATCAAATCTGAATCAATATCGTTATTATAATATTCCAGAAAATCAGAAATTTGAAGATCAACACAATTTCCAATACTAACCCCTTTAGAAAATTTTAGACTATGACGTTCCGAACCAAGTCTGAGCGTTTGGGAATGGAGATCCCCTGATTGAAACACTAAAGAAATATTTCCAGGTTCTCTTGGAAATAAAGGTTCATATGCTAAGCGTCCTTTAGCTGAATAAACTCCCATACAATTTGGTCCTATGGCTCTAGTGCTGCCGTTATTGTTTTTTAATAAATTAAAGACTTCTTTTTCAATTTCTGCTCCTTGATTATCAGATTCTCCGGTACCCGCAGTAAAGATATGAATAGCCTTAATAGGTTTTTGAGTTAATAATTTCTTTAGACTTTCGGTTAGTCGATGTCTTCCAACAGCTAATATAAGAAGATCAATAGTTTTATCAGGCACGTCATCTAAAGATTTATAGCATTTTAAACCAAATAGATTCTGCTCTGATGGGTTGATTAAATATATTTTAGTTTTATCATATTTAAGCTGTTCCAAACCCATCATAAAATACCATAATTTTTCACTTGCCTCATAAATCGCAAGGTTCTTAGGATAAAATAAAGCATCTAAAGAATTTTTTTTTTCACTTATCATGTATAGAATCAATTCTAATTATTCATAATGAGTATAAATTTTCAAATTATTTTTCATCTTTAGATTTTAGTATTTTTTTTCTGCCCATATTCAGATAATGCTAAGAAGGCATGAGCGGCTTGTGAAAGAGTAGGATATACTATAAATCCTTCCTCAATAAGCATATTATAATATTCTTCTCGACTGGGACTTGGATATTGATACAAAATCAAGATGAGTAGTTTGTTTAAAGATTCTGCATATTCTTTGATTTTTTTTAAATTGGAATAATAACCTTGAAAATGTTTTGATTGCATAAAGTTAGAAGAAACATCTGTTTCAATTAAAATAAGATCAATATTTTCAGAAATAGCCGCTTTGCTAATTTCTAGATATTCTTCAGTATGTTCAATCCAGGGCAAATCTAAAGGGTTACATAAGCTCCCAATTTTGATCGGATATATTTTTCTTAGTTTTTCTAAAGTTTCACCTTTAAAAGTTGGCAACTCTAACCCTAATTTGGTAAGCGTATCAGTAGCTAATATACCGAAACCTCCTGACCATAAAATTACAAGAGTTCTTTTTCCCGATGGATATGGAATATCTTTAGCTTTGATTCCAACTTTTTTATATCTATTAATATATGCATAAAAAATATAAATATAATCTAAAATAGAATCCAGAGATGTAGGAACCTTGATTATAGGGGTTTGCTTATATACAGCATCCCATATCTTTTGCTCTGTTCCTATTGTCCCCGTATGGGTTAAAACAGCCGTTTGTCCTCTTTGTGTCTCACCCCCTCTCATAAAAAGAACGGGTTTTTTCATTTTTTTTAGCATATTTATTAAATTTCGGCCTTCATTTGGGTGGAAACTAGAAAAGCCTTCGAAATATACTGCAATAATATCAGTCTCCTCATCATTATTAAAATATTCTAACACTTCAGATACTTGAAGATCTATAGTATTACCTATACTAACTCCTTTTGAAAAGGTAAGTCCATATCTTAAATTTCCAAATTTAATTAATCTAGTATGTAAATCACCAGATTGGAATATTAAACTAACATTTCCGGGATCTTGAGGAAAACTTTTTAAATAGGCAATATGTCCGCTTGGACTATACACTCCCATACAATTAGGGCCGATAATCCTAGTTTTAATTTTATCATCATTTAGTAGACCTTTAATTTCTCTTTCAATATCTACTCCCTCCTCATCAAATTCTCCGGTTCCAGCGGTAAAAATATGAATTATGTTTATTTTTTTTTGTGAAAAGATATCTTTTAAGCTATCAACTAATTTTTCTCTTCTTATTGTTATTATGAGATGATCTATAACATCTTCTGGAACCTCTTTGAGTGAGTGATATACCTTTAAACCGAATAATTCCGCTCTTGAGGGGTTTATTAAGTAGATTTTATTTATATCAAATCCTTGGATTTTTAAACCACCAAAAAAATGCTTTGATTTTTCACTCGCTCCATAAATAGCAACTGTTTTTGGTTTAAAAAGCGAATCTAAAAAGTTAGATTTTTCTACATTCTTTGACATTTTTTACGCCTAATCTCTATTCTTTAATCTTCTTAATTTTTGTCCATGTTCATAAAACGCTAAGAATGATTTCGCAGCTCTTTCGAGTTCAGGATAAACAATAAATCCATCTCTTATGAGCATTTGATAATATTTTTTTCTCCAGTTATCAGGATATTCAGGGACAATTAAGATTAATGTTTTTTTTAGCGATTCTACATGCTCCTTAATTTCTTTTAATAGACTATAGTAATCTTCAAAACTTTTCTTGTCTCGACGCCGAGGATCTGAATGCATTATAATAAGATCTACATTTTCTGAAATTGCGGCCTTACATAAATCAAGATACCCTTCAGATCTTGAAATCCATGGTAAATCAAGGGGATTAGAAAGAGATCCTATTTTTACGGGATATATCTTCAATAATTTTTCTTTAGTTTTATCATTAAACAAAGGTAAATTCACTCCTAATTCTATAAGGGTATCAGTATCAATGATTCCTAAGCCTCCTGACCATAATATTACCAAAGCATTTTTTCCTTTTGGATAAATATTAATTTGTTCCTTTAATGCTAAATTTCGATTATTTTTGTAAAATGTATTAAACATAAATATATAATCTATTAATTCATCTAATGAACTTCCTACCTCAATTAACGGGGTTTGTTTATATATTGCCTGCCATATACTTTCATCAGTACCTAATGACCCCGTATGGGTTAATACCGCAGTTTGTCCTCTTTTAGTTTTGCCTCCTCTCAAGAATAGAACCGGTTTTCTCATATTTTTTAGAATATTAAATAATTTCCTCCCTTCCTTATCTGTATAACGAGTAAAACCTTCAAAATATATACATATTATCTCAGTTTCATCATCTTGATTAAGAAATTCTAAAAAATCAGAGACTTGTAAACTAACACAGTTGCCAATACTCGCTCCTTTAGAGAATTTGAGATTATATCTAATATTCCCATACATTATGGTCCTAGAACACAAATCACCGGAATGAAAAACTAACGCGATTATACCACTCTCTGTAGGAAATATCGGTAAATACGAATTTTTTCCTTTTGGACAATACACCCCCATACAATTTGGTCCGATTGCTTTTACATCGCGATATTTATAATCTAAAAGGTGTTTTAACTCATCCTCAATTTTCAATCCTATTTCATCATATTCTCCAGTACCTGCGGTGAAAAAGTGAATAAAATTTACTTTTTTTTTCGATAAAATTTCTTTTAAGGTTTGAATAAGTATTTCTCTTCTTACAGCTAAGATTAATAAATCTATCGTGCCAGTTGGGATATCATCAATTGATTTATAGCATTTTATCCCAAATAATTCCTCTTCTGTAGGAGATATTAAATATAAATTTTCTAGATTGAAGCCTTGAGTTTTAAACCCCTCAATAAAATATGCAAACTTTTCTTTTGCTTCATATATTGCTACATTTTTAGGTTTAAACAAACCATCTAAAGATATCTTATTATTGTCTGTTGCCATTAGAAATTTCATCTACAGTTAATTCTTTTAAACAATTAAAACAATATACAGGTATAGAATTGAATTTTGTCCCGCAATTAGGACAAGTATATTCAATTTTTTCTGCAATCTTTTTAAAATCTTCCAATTGAGATTTCTTCTTATTTCTTATGGTTTTATTTAATAGAATGGAAATACCAATTGTAAATATTAATAAAAACAATCCTAAAATCAAAGTATTTATTATATAAGGTGGAAAATAGGAATTAAATGAATTTGGTGAATATCTATTCAAAAAAATATAAAAAAAGAAATTAGGGAAAAAAAATGTATAGAGATTTGTAGAATATGCAGATTTATAATCATCAAAGTTTATAACCGGGATCAATGCTACGATTATCCAAATAGAAAAAATAAAGCTCATTCCTGATATTTCATCCCTATCGTACATTACATAATTAGCAAGAAATTGAATTATCTCTTGCCGCTCTTTTAATATACCTGCATCAAACTTTATTGTAAATTTGTGATTAAAAACATAGATGAATAAACTCAAAATTAAAATTTGAATAACGAAATTCACAAATTTGAATTTTAACAATCCAAGTTTATTCATAATATTTGTATAAATTATAACATCAAATTAAATTCTTTTAAAAATAGCTTTAAAAAGAAATAGGGTATTAAAAAAGTTGGTGCTTTATTTTTTGAAAATTGAACATTTTCTATACAAATAAAATTGAATTTTAAGCATTTATAGTGCAAATTTAAGCTTTCCATTTTCGATTACTATTTCGTCATCAAGCTTAATAGTTGGATGCCAAAGAACAAGATCATAATGAATCGCTACCTTAAGATTTCCTCCAAGTTACTGCTCAGGCTGTTTTTGAGTGAAGTGTAAAGAATGATTCTTAAGACCTTTTATATCCGATTTTTCGTTTTTAGGGTTGCTTTCTAAATAATAAAATATTTATAAATATTAAATGTAAATCTTAATATAATTTTTAATAAAAATTTTCAATAATAAATACTCTAAAAGAGATTAAAATGACGAGCGAAGTAAAATTAGACGATTGGCAAGATTGGCATGAATCCAAAAAATCAATGTTTGCTTTTAGTTTTGGTTCTTTTGGAATAGAATTAGTAGGAAATGCATTCGCTGGGCTTTATTTCTTTTTCTATGAAACAGAGTTATTACTTCCAGGAATATTTCTGCTTATAGCAAACACAATATTTGCGCTATGGAATGCGGTGAATGATCCTTTAATTGGCTACATTGCGGAAAAGCCACGTAAATTCTGGGGAAAATGGGGAAAACGCTATCCATGGCTTTGCACAATGCTAATACCCATGTATATAAGCTATTTCTTACTATTTTCGCCACCTGTAGGAGCAAGTCCTTTTGTATTGTTTTTGTGGATGGTTGTCATGTTAGTCCTTGCTGATACTTTCTATTCTGGTTTTTTCGTCAATTGGCAAGGAATGTTTCCCGAAAAATATAGATCGGATGACGCAATCAGAAAAGGAAACGTTTGGAAATTAATTTTAGCAATTTCAAGCGTTTTAGTTGGGACTTTAGTACCCCCTCAAATTTATAAGTATGATGTTGTCGAGTCATATGCCGCTATGGCTGCCGTTATTTTGGTAATTGGATGCATAGCTGCCATTTTTGTCATGTATGGTGGTCGAGAAGATCCTGCCCGAAAAGCACAGCAAGTTGAACAAGGACTGATAAAACAGGAAGCATTTATAGGTTCATTCAAAGAGGGATTAAAAAACAAAGCCTTCGTTGGATACATATTGTTATATTTTGGAAATAAAGTATGGGACTTATTTGTAATGGGTAACGCAAATTATTATGCAAAATGGATCTTAGGTATTCCTGCTAGCGATTTAACATTAATATATGCATGTATTATTCTCGGGATTTTTTCAGCTGTTCCAGTATTTACTTATATATCAAAAAAAGTAGGATTCCGAAAAACTGCTATTATTGGAGGCTTAATGGAAAGTGTGTGTACTATTCCACTATTATTTATTAGTGATTTACCAATAGGTATAGGGCTTATTTTCTTCTATATATTGGGTTTTGGAAATGGAGCGATGTGGGTCATGCTATCTCCAATCTTAGCAGAATCTCTAGATAGTCTATCAATTCAAACAGGTAAACGCGATTCAGGGGTTTACGTAGGAATTTATGTGTTTTTCGGACGTTTAGCAATTATATTATTTACGTTTTTAATGGTCATGGTTCACGCTGCTACGGGATTCAATGCGGCAGCACCAGCAGGTAAGGGTCAACAAACTCCACTAGCAGAAATGGGGATTATAATCACTTTCGCACTGATTCCTATTATTGGCACAGCTGTTTTCACCATATTATTCGCGCTCACTTATGATATCAAAGGAGAGAAAAAGTCTTGGCTCGAAGAGCAACTAAGGGCTAAAGATCTACATAAGTAAACGGAAATCATTCAACTATTGATGATTAATTTAATAAATCTCAAATCTTTAATTTTTTTTATTATACTCTTTTTATTTCCGATTGAGAACTATTCTTATTTCATTTAAAATATCCATAGACTCGTAATCTATAGAACATTGAGCAGAGTTGTCTGAACCTCCACCTTTTCCACCGAACTTTTCTATTAAATATTGGACTATCTCATTTGCTTTTACATCTTTACATTTTGAAAACACCCTGAACTTATTATTGCTCAAATTAGCAATAAGTAATGAATTAGATGGAAAATTTTTAAATTCTTTAGTTAGAATTTTATTTTCAATATTCATATCAATAATATAAATCGAGATGTTATTAATGGATGTTGTTGGTATTTGAGAGATTAAATTTAATGTTCTTATAATTAAATTTTTATTTTCTTGTTGAAGATTTGAAATTAGATTCAAATTTTTCTCGGTTGCTTGTTTAAGCTTTAGAGTCGGTTGATTTAATAATTCTGCTGAAATTAATAAGTCTATATTTATATCAGAAAGCATATTCACGGCTTTTTTTCCGAGATAGTATCTAATTTCTCGGTTTTTCTTGAATGAATCAATTAAAAGAGGCCCTATTTCAATAGAATTGTGTACATGAGTTCCTCCACAACATACTAAATCATTGGATTCAATTTGAACTAATCTTATTTTACTATGTTCTGGAACAAATCCCCTAATTTCATTTGAACACTTTTTTGCCTCTTCATAGTTCATGGTTTTTACTTCTATTTTTTGATTATCTGATATACATATACTATTAACTTCATTAAAAACTGATTTTAATTGTGTATAATCCATATTTTGAGCAAGTTCCAGAACAACTTCTTCAAAATCAATATACACTTTTGAGGTCTCAATATTATATTTATTAAGAATTAGAGCGGAAAAAAGGTGCTGAGAAGTGTGTGCCTTCATAATCCCATATCTATATTCCCAGTCAATCTTTCCCTTAACAATTTTACCAATTTTAAGTTCTTCTTTAAAATCTGATTTTATATGATGAATAATCTCATCTTCTTTTTTTATTGTATAATCAACCTCAAATATAGTATCTCCTGCTTTTAAAAAGCCATGATCACTAACTTGACCACCACTTTTGGGATAAAATAACGTTTGATTAAGGACTACTCCTTCTTTTGTTAATTCAATAATCTTGGCTTCAAATTCAGTTTTATAAGAATTTTCCCAGAATAGTTTTTTTGTCATCTTCAACTCCGTGTAAAAATAAACATATTAAATTAATCATTTTGAGACTTAATATCTCATTAAATTATATTTAAAAACGATTAATTAAGTTTAAATTTTTTACAGATTCATTAATTTCATTGTTCAAATAAATCCTCGCAAATTTTAAATTTAAAAAACAGAAATAGTCGCTCTAAAACCAAAAAATTTTTATTTTTTATATGATTTTTTACATCACAGTGCAAGAGTCGTTAACTTATTTTTATAAATTAATTAATTTTCAAATACTAATTAGTGGATGTTATCTCCTATGAGTTATACGTTTTCTAGAACAAAAATGATTGAAAAAATCAAATTCGGATTATTAAGTCCGGATGAGATTCGAAAAATGTCTGCTGCTCGTATAATTACGGCAGACACTTATGATGAAGATGGATTACCAATTCCTTCTGGGTTAATGGACCAAAGATTGGGGACAATTGAGCCGGGACAACGTTGCCAAACCTGTGGAAACCTTGTTAGTAATTGCATGGGCCATTTTGGACATATAGAGTTAGCAAGACCTGTTATTCACGTAGGTTATGCTAAAAAAGTATTAAAAGTACTAAGATCCATTTGTCCTGAATGCTCCAAATTAATGCTTACTGAAGAAGAAAAAGAAACAGTTCGAGAGGAACAAATAAAACATCGTGAAATCTCTGCTGAAGGAGAAGAAGATATTACTAAAATAGTTTTCAAGAGGGCAAGAAAAGCTAAAATATGCCCCTATTGTGGAGCAATGAAGAAAAAAATTATCATTGAGAAGCCCACCACTTTTTATGAGGAAGAAGAAAATAAAGGTTCCCGTAGACTGACTCCCATTGAAATATTAGAAAGATTAAAGAAAGTTGGTGATTCTGATCTTAGAATCTTAGGAATTTCACCGGAGAATGCACGACTTGAGTGGGTTATATTCACTGTATTACCTATCCCACCGGTTTGTGCGAGACCATCCATTACATTAGATAGTGGAATTCGATCAGAAGATGATTTGACCCATAAATTAGTAGACGTTATTAGAATAAATCAACGTTTACGAGAAAATATCGATGCGGGAGCTCCCCATCTAATTGTGGAAGATTTATGGGAATTGCTTCAATATCACATAACAACATACTTTGATAATCAAGTTTCAGGTATTCCTCCTGCTAGACATCGTTCTGGAAGAGCTTTAAGAACTTTAACTCAAAGACTTAAAGGAAAAGAAGGCCGATTTAGAAGTAATTTAAGTGGGAAGAGAGTGGATTTTTCCGCAAGGAGCGTTATATCACCTAATCCATATATTAGTGTGAATGATGTAGGAGTACCAAAAGAAATAGCAAAAATTCTTACCATTCCAACTAATGTGAATGATTGGAATATTGAAGAGATGAAACAACTAGTACTGAATGGTCCTATTAGACATCCTGGTGCAAACTATATCATTAGAAATGATCGAAGGAGAATTGATCTTCGATATGTGAAAAACAGAAAAATCATTGCGGATATGCTAGCTCCTGGCTTTACGGTGGAGAGGCATCTAAATAATGGAGACTTAGTATTATTTAATCGGCAACCTTCTCTCCATAGAATGTCAATCATGGCCCATGAAGTAAAAATTATGGATGAAAAAACTTTTAGATTAAATTTAACGGTATGTCCTCCATATAATGCTGATTTTGATGGAGATGAAATGAATTTACATGTACCTCAAAGTGAAGAAGCTCGTACAGAAGCAGAATTATTACTTAAGGTCCAAGAACACATTTTATCGCCTAGATTTGGAGGCCCCATTTTAGGAGGAATCCAAGATTTCATCTCCTCCGTATTTCAATTTACAAGTAAAGATTCATTATATACAAAAAAAGATGCTTTAAAATTATTATATATGGGGGGTATCTTTGATAATAATCCCGAATTTCGTTTAGACCATTTAAAACCAGTGGTTAAAGATCCCGAACCTTTGTATTCTGGAAAACAGATATTTAGTACATTATTTCCAGATGATTTAAATATAAGAGTAAGGTCGAAGTTTTGCAAAAAATGTTTTATAAAACCAGGACAAACATGTAAAGAACAAGATTGTGAATTTGATGCATATGTGATGATTAAAAATGGAGAATTAATAACAGGTACAATAGATGAAAATTCTTTTGGTGCGATGCAATCAAATAGTATTTTAGCGAGAATAATAAAAGATCATGGCAATGCGAGAGGAAGAGAATTTTTAGATAATGCAACTAAAATGCTCCTATATGTAATTCGTCAGAATGGAATGACCATGGGTTTAGATGAAGTTTATGTGAAGGGGAGTGCATATGAAGAAATTCAAAAAATATTGGATGATGCGAATAAGGAATCGGAAAGACTGATAAAAGCCTTTTATGAAAATAATACAAAAATTTTGAAAAGAGCTCCTGGACGATCAATGCGTGAAACATTGGAGTTAAGAATTCGACAAGTTTTAGCAGAAGCTCGAAAAACAGCAGAAGAGACCGCCGCACATTTTATCGGAGATGAAGCTCATTCTGTTATTATGACAAAATCAGGAGCGCGAGGTAATATTTTAAATTTAGGGCAAATGTCTGCTGTTGTTGGACAGCAAGCAATTAGAGGTGAAAGAATTAATAGAGGATATAGTTTAAGAACTCTTCCTCACTTTAAAATAAACGATCTTAGTCCAAGATCTCGGGGTTTTGTGGAATCATCGTATCGAAATGGGTTACGTCCTGAAGAATTTTTCTTTCATGCAATGGGGGGTCGTGAAGGGCTAGTCGATACTGCTGTTAGAACTTCAACAAGTGGATATATGCAAAGGAGGTTAGTAAATGCTCTACAAGATATGGTCATTGAAAATGATGGTACAGTTCGTAACTCAGATAAAAATATAATACAGTTTTGTTTCGGTGATGATGGCATAGATCCAATGCACACCGATCATGGAAATGCCGTTAATTTGGATGTACTATTATTAAAAGCAAAAGCGTTAGACGTTAATGAAATTCAAGAAGAGATCAAAAAAAAACCAGAAAAGAAAAAAGCCCCTCCTGCTGAGAAAGCTCCCATTCAAAAGGAGAAAGCTAAAAAACCCAGCAAAAAAGAAGAAAAAATTGAAGAAGCAAGTGATGAACAGGCTACACAAGAACAATATGAAAAGGAAACCGGTAAGAATGCAATTTGGCGTGGAAAAGTTACAAAAGGATATCTTGAATGGAAAGCCGAAAAATTTGGATAAATTATTTTAAAAATTGAATGGTATATTAAAAATGGCAAAAGTAACTACAAAAATTTTAGAAGAAAATTTAAAACAACTACAAGATGATGGTATTCCAGAAGATTTAATAGAAAAAATAAGAGAAAAAGTAAAAGATGAAGATTTACAAGAAGAGCAATTGGAATATCTATTAAATAAGATATTTATTAATTATAATAATGCAAAGATCGAAGTTTCAGAGGCATGTGGGGTAGTTGCCGCACAAAGTATTGGAGAACCTGGAACTCAAATGACACTAAGAACATTTCATTATGCTGGAGTTGAAGAATTTTCTGTTACTCAAGGTCTTCCTCGTTTAATCGAGATTGTTGATGCAAGAAGATTCCCTTCTACTCCCCAAATGGAAGTCTTTTTGGAAAAAGGATATAATGAATCAGAAGAGACCGCAATTAAAGTTCATAACCGTATAGAACAAATCAGGATTGAAAATATCACTCATGATGTTGATTTAGATTATGTTGATTGGAATTTAATTATAAACCTGATACCTGAAATCTGTGAAAAAAAAGGAATAGATATCGATGAGATTCCTGAGATTTTAAAAAGGTATAAGAAAAAAGGCACTATTAAAAGAGAGGGCAATTCTGTGATTATTGACCCCGGAATTGAAGATTTGCAGAGTTTACAAAAAATACGAGAAAAAATATTAAAAAAAGTCGTAAAGGGCATTAGAGGGGTAAAAAGAGGGTTACTAATGCCTTTAGAAGAGGGGAGGAAAGAATGGATGATTAAAACGGAGGGGACTAATTTACAAGGAGTCGTCCAAATCGAAGGGGTGGATGCTGCAAGAACCGTTACTAATCATATTCATGAAGTTGAAAAACTATATGGGATTGAGGCAGCCCGAAGCATGATAATTAGAGAATCTCAGAAAGTTCTTGAACAACAAGGTTTAGACGTAGACATGCGACATTTACTTATATTATCTGATTTGATGTGTGTATCTGGAACTATACAATCCATTGGTAGGCACGGAATATCGGGATCAAAATCAAGTGTTTTTGCAAGAGCGGCGTTCGAGGTGACTGTAAATCAATTACTTGACGCAGGGCTTTATGGAGAGGAGGAAAAACTTCTTGGAATACCAGAAAATGTTATAATTGGACAAATCTCTCCGATAGGCACTGGCAGAGTTTCTATAATGTTCGACTTAGACGCTAATTTGGAAATATTAAAAAAAAAGAAGTAGTATATAATAGGGCAAAAAAATTAAAATGATAATGCTTTTTTTTAATTACTTTATTAATTAATTTACAGTAAAAGGAAATTATTAGAAATTAAAAAAGTGGCTTTTAATGGCGAAGAAAAAGAAGGTTAAAACGGTTGAAACTTCTGTAGACAAAACACGTAAAAAACAAAAAGAATTTGATATAGATACAAATATTAAAGTAGCTTATAAGACGGGAAAAATAGTATATGGAAAAAATCAAATTCTAAGGCAATTGAGGCAAAATCCGTTTAAAATGTTAATTATTGCTAATAATTGTCCGAAAGAATTAGTAAGTCAATTTAATTATTATAATTCTATAATGAAAAATGAACTCTTCATCCATCAATATAAGGGTTCAAGTTGGGATCTCGGGTTAGCTTGTGCTAAACCATATATGATATCTGTAATTGGAGTTATTGATGCGGGAGATTCTGATTTATTATCTTTAAAAAGCAAAAGAAATTAATTTAAACCTGGAAATTAAGAGATGCTAAAAAAGAATATTAAAATTGATAGAGATTCAATGGAACTTATCTCGTTATTTAATAACATTTCTGGAGCAATTATAAAAGATTGTTTAATCTTCAAATCTCCAGAAAATCATTCCGAGATAATAATTTTCCTTGTAAAGAAAGAGGATGTTGGAAAAGCGATCGGGAAAGCCGGAGAACATGTCAAAGATCTAATGACAAAACTTCAAAAGAAAATTGATGTCATTCCTTTCTCTGAAAATCTGAATGAATTTATCCAATATATCTTAAATACTACAAAAAATTCAATAAAAGTGCAAAATATTGAAATAAAAGAAAGTAAAAACCAAAAAAGAACGGTAATTATATCTGTTCGACCTCAGGATCGTGGTAAAGCGATTGGAAAGGATGGTAGTATGATTCGTAAAATAAAATTATTAGTTCTTAGGCATTTTGATGTTGATAATGTTATTATTAATACTAAAAACTAATAAGATCCCAAATTTTAAGTTAAAGGAAATATTACTTTATTAATCATTATTATTAAAACGAAGATTTTTGGTGTATTAAAATCGGAAAGCCAAAAGGATTATATGCAGCTAGACAACTGAAAAAGAACCGCAAGAAGTTCAAATGGAGTAAGACAAAATATAAAAGAAAGAAATTAAAATTAAAACAAAAAGCAGATCCACTTGAAGGTTCACCTCAGGCTTTAGGAATTGTATTACAAAAAGTAGGTAGGGAAAGTAAACAACCGAATTCTGCAATTCGAAAGTGTGTTAGAGTCCAATTAAAAAAAAATGGGAAAGGTGTTACCGCATTTTTACCCGGTGATGGTGCGCTTAATTTTATAGAGGAACACGATCGTGTAATTGTTGAAGGAATTGGGGGAGCCAAAGGACGCGCCGTAGGCGACCTCCCTGGAGTTCGATGGAGAGTGGTAAGTGTCAATGGTGTTAGCCTACAAGCTTTATTAACTGGAAAGAGAGAAAAGCCGATGAGGTAATTATGATGAGTAAAAGTAAGTTAGACGTAAAACTCTTTAATAAGTGGTCTTTTGATGATATAGAAATAAGAGATCCTACTCTAGAAAATTACATTAATTTAAGACCTATAATTGTTCCACATAGCTGTGGACGTCATGAACATAAAAGATTCTGGAAGTCCAACATTTCTATTGTTGAAAGATTACTTAATAGATTATTATCACCTGGATTTATTGGTAGTAAAATAAAAGGGCATAAAAGTTCTTACAATTCTGGAAAGAAAAGTAAGTTAATAAAGAGTACTAAAACCGCATTCATATTAATAGAACATATCACTGGAGAAAATCCGATTCAAGTTTTAGTAGATGCGATAGTAAATACTTCTCCCCGTGAAGAAACTACAAGAATAGCTATGGGCGGCATTTCTTATGCCTCAGCTGTTGACATCGCTCCTCAGAGAAGGGTTGATTTAGCAATTAAATACTTAGTTCAAGCAGTCGGTTCTAGATCTCATGGTAATCTGTATAATTTTGAAGAAAATCTCGCACAAGAGTTAATGATGGCTTCAAAAAATTCTCAAGAATCAAAAGCGATTAAGAGAAAGGACGAAGTCGAAAGAATTGCGGTTTCTGCTAGGTAGCATATCTATTTTTTGCATATTTTTTATTTGGATATCACCTATATATTACTTAAAATAGTAAAAAAGATCAAATCTTCCCTAATTTTTATATTATTGATGAACTTATTATTTTATAATTAGAAATAAAAGATTGTAATGAATCTGATAATTATTTAATGAGTTCCGACAAAAATTCAAAAGATTTAGGAAAATTTTTAAAAGTCTTACAGCAGCCTATTAGAAGGGAAATTTTAAGAAAATTGAATGATATTAATATTCCTTTTTCATTTTCGGCTCTTCAAAAAGAGGTTTTAGGGACTAATTCAAATTCCGTTAACTTTTCGTTTCATTTAAATTCCCTGAAAGATTTAACTCTGATTTCTTCTCAAGAGGAGGGATATTTTATCACTAATTTGGGTAAAAAAATATTAAAATACCTTTTCGATATGGAGCATGTTCTCAACGAGATTAACAAGCCAATTATGATAAGAACTTCTAAATATTCTAAAGAAAAATTTGATATAAAAAAAATCGAAGAATATTTGATTCAGGAAGGGAAATTGGAAAGTCAATTGGCAAAAAAAATTGCAAAACAAGTTCAAAAAAGACTAAATAGCACCAAAATAAACTATTTAACTGCTCCTTTAATGCGAGAGTATATTAATGTTATTCTCTTAGAAAATGATCTGGAAGAAGTTAGACATAGGCTTACACGTTTAGGCACACCTCCTTCTGAAGTTTCGAATTATTTTGAAAATTCTAAAATTAATCCTTTTAACTTTATCAAAATCTTAGGATCAGATGTTTCTGAACAATATCTCCTATTGAACTTGATACCAAAAAATCTAGCTGATTTGTATTTATCTGGCGAGATTATTTTACTTCATTTAGATTATTGGGCATTAAGACCACTGAGTATCTATTTACACACTGAAACGATTTTGGAAGAACTTTATGATAAAAATTCGTATTTAAAAACCAACTCTAAAAAATTGAGTGATTTGGTTTTATTTGTTCTAAAATTTATGGAAAATTTAAAAGTCTTACGACCTTACTTCTCTGAAGATATCTTATTAAATGAATTTAATTCAAAATTTTTAACTTATTTTTATGAGTATGAAGAGGAAAAACTAAAATTTCTTTTTGAACTACTAATTTCTCAAATCTTAGAATATAGTGATTTTTATGGGGATAAAAGGTCTCATCTCTCCTTGGATTTTAGTTATAATAATAATGCTTATTTACAAAGTGGAAACGTTTCTCTGTTTCAAAAAGATAAATTATTTCTAGAAAAATTTCATAATGCGGATATCTTGAATCGGTATTATCAAAATCCTTTGATTCTTTTCGATTATATTAATCATTTTAAACCAAATAATTCTCAAAATAACCTAAATGAACTGATTTCAATACCTATTTTAAAAAACATAATATTTTATGATCAAAAAAGCTTTAGCCTACTAAACTCGGCAAATATTAAGGTAAAAAGCCAAAATTTCAATGAAAATAGAATAATCGTAGATAAAATATTAATTAATTTATATAAAATTGCCCAAAAAGCAAATCAAAATGATTCTCTGTTTTATAGCTTAATTGAGGATGAATTAAAATCGGTTTTTGAACTCTTTAAGTGGAAATTGGAACTAATATTGAAAAAATTACATAATTCAAAGCAGTGGAAATATATTATCCACCGTTTCTTAAAGAAAGATATATATAATTGGAAAGAACAAGCATTAAAATCAATAAGTTTCATAGGACTAAATGAGGCAATTGTCCACCATTGTGGCATTGAACTGGAGAGAACTGAGAAAAGTGAACATTTTGCGATAAATTTCTTCTCCTTTTTAAGTGAGTTGATTCGAGAAAAAAATGAAGATGAGAATGAATGTTTCATTTTAACGCAACCTCACAATTTTAATCTCATAAATGGTATTAAAAATATACAAATTCCAGTAAATTACAATGATCTATCAGAAAATCCGTTAGAAATTATAAGGAGTAATTCTAATTTAGCCTTAGATAAAAAAATAATGCTATTCAAAAAGTTTGAAAAAATTCTTGATGGTGGAAATCTTTTTACTTATATTCCAGATAGGGCTGAATATCCAAACAAAGAAGAGTTAAAAAATTTATTAGAATCTAATCTACAAGCCTTTACCATAAAATATTAATCTTTTAAAAGTTCAGCCAAAAGTGCTTTTCTAAGTTGTAACCCATAATTTGTTTGCTTAAAGTAGATTGCTTTTTCTGATTCGTCAATATCTGGAGAGATTTCTGTGATTCGAGGTAAAGGATGCATTATTTTAAAGCTATTTTTTGTTGCTGTGAGATCATCTTTATTAAATACATAGAATTCCTTAACTCTTTCATATTCCTCCTGATCTACGAATCTTTCTTTCTGAATCCGTGTTACATAAAGTACATCCAAAATTTCAAGTACTTTTCTATATTGAGTTATTTCTTTAAATTTAGTAGCTCGTTCATTAATTAAGAACTCTTTATATCTGTTTCGCATCATCAATTCTGGAGGACTTATAAAATAAAGGTTCACTTCAAAATTCGATAATAATATTGAAAGCGAATGTACTGTTCTCCCATATTTTAAGTCTCCCATAATTCCAATGTTTAAACCATCTAAGGTTCCACACTCTTCAGAAATAGTAAGTAAATCAAGTAATCCCTGTGTAGGGTGCTCACCACTGCCTGACCCCGCATTAATAATTGGAATTTTAGCAAATTTGGATGCTAATTTAGCGGAACCTTCTAATGGATGTCTCATTACAATACAATCACAATAATTCTCTACAGTTCTAATTGTGTCTGCGATACTTTCTCCTTTTTTAATTGAGGAAACATCCCCGGATTGAAAACCTATTACATTTCCTCCTAATCTATACATAGCAGATTCAAAACTAAAACGAGTTCTAGTGGAGGGTTCAAAGAATAAAGTAGCCAAAATCTTTCCTGTAAGTAATTTTGGATTTGTATGTTTTATCATTTCTTTCCCTTTTTTTAAAATGTACTCAATATCCTCTCTATTGAATTGTTTGGCGCTTATTATTCCTTCTTTAAATTTCTCCTTAAACATAAAAATTCGTCTAACTCTATTTTAATAAATTTATGTAAAAGTACTTTAAATTATTTTTTATTAAACTGATACTTGCTTTGAAAAATAATACACTGAAATTTAAATATTAAGTTTAAAATGAAATTTAAACAAAATCTTATTCGATTTAAAAAACATTTTCTTAATTTTTTTTAAAAAAATTCGGTTATTTAGTTGAGAACTCAAAAAATTTAAAATTTATAAATAACTAGTTAGGTTAATTTAAAAAGTAAAGGTTTGTTAAAATTGAAGTTTCCTAGAACAATCAATAGATACTGTCCGACATGCCGATCACATACTATCCACAATGTCTCAATTTATAAAAAAGGAAAAGAGAGGATGTTAAATCATGGTAGAAGGAGACTTGAAAGAAAAAAGAAAGGTTATGGTTCCTTTCCAAAAGAAATCTTTCATAAAAACGCGAAAATAAATAAAAGAACAACGCCTTTACTTGAGTGTTCTGAATGCGGAAAAAAACATTATGGAAAGTCTTATCGCGTAAAGAAAGTTGAGTTACAAGAAAAATAAAAATTAAGTGGAAAATATGGTTCATAATAAAAAAACTAAAGATCTTATCCCCCAACCTAAATCTCGATTTTTAAGAGTGAAATGCTTAAATTGTGGAAATCAGCAAATAATTTTTGGATGTTCTGCTACTGACGTAAATTGTTTAGTATGTGGAAAAATTTTACTTCAATCTACTGGCGGTAAAGCGCGAATTCTTACAAAAATTTTAGAAGTATTATCATAAATTGCTTAAATTTTCAACATTATTTCTTAAATGAGATTTTAATAAAAAGATCGTGAAACATCTCTTTCACGTTCATTTTAATATATCTCAATAATAGTTAGAAAATATTCAGATAACATTTAGGAAGCTGATCTTTAATTTTCTCTCCATGTATACTTACATTTTGTGCATCTAAAAAAAATCGTACTGGGTTCATCTGAGCTTCTAATCTGCACTTGCCATGTTTCCGCTTCTTTATTCTCACATTTTGGACAAATCTTAATCACTTTCATATTACCAGATATCTTATCATCACTGGAAACAACTATTAATTTCTTATCTAAAACTGCTTTCTTTTTTTGAATTGTTTTTTCTAATTGATCATCATCTGTTTGAATTTCTATTTGATATCCACATTTGCAAACTAAGTAGGTTTTTTCATCTATGCGTTTTTTTCTTAAAAGATTAGAACATTCTGGACAAAATTCAACCATTTTTTCTTTATCTCATTCTGAACTTTCAAGTTCTTTCTTTAGTTGATATAATTGTTGATAATATTTGAAGTTCAGGTTATTCATATCCTGAATAATATCAGCTTGGAGTATATATTTGCCATCACTTTTTAATTCAATATTTCCTATAATATTAACCAAATCATTTACTTTGAATTTAAAATCAACATTGGTTATATTTACTTGAATTTGACCTGATTCGTCATCTAATGTAATTAAGTTTTCTTCAAATTTTTTTATATAACCGGTTACTTGGATCCTTTCATCCGTGTTTTTAATATCTTTTATTATTCGTTGCTTCGCAAATTTGGTTTCCATATTTATCATTATTATGAATCTAAAATCTTAAAGATATAAAATACTAAATTAAAAAAAAAAATTGGCATTAAATAATTTAATTTTTTTTTCACTATCATTTTTTTTTTTAAATAAAATACACTTAAATCTAACTCAATAAATTATAGAAATTAAGAAATACTTAGGTAAATTATACTAAAATCAGATATTATCAAATTAAGTTTAGTATAAATAACTAATTCAAAACTAAGAATTAGGAGTTATTAAAAGACTAATATCAAATTTTATAAAAAGTGTCATTAAAACATTATTATCGAAAATAGAATTCTATAAAAGAGCAAATAAATTATGAGTTTTACTTTAAAAATAGAAAATAGTCGGATTTTAAAAGGTATAATCGAAACTCTTTCAAGCATTATTGATGAGACAGAATTTCGGGTAAGCCCATCTGAATTTACAATCTCTGCGATGGATCCAAGTAGAATTTGCTTACTAAAGCTCTCAATAAAGAAAGAAAATTTTGATGATTATAAATGCAAAAAAGAATCTAAAGTAGGAATAAATTTGGATGATTTGGATAAAATTTTGAAAAGAAGTGCAGCGAATGACGCCATTGAGATAGATTTTAATGAAGAAGACCAGAAAATTAAGATAAAAATGACTCGAGAAGGCAGTTCACGCTCTCGAAACTTTAGTTTAGCATTATTAGATATAGAATATGAAGAAATTCCTATGGATAATCTATTAAAAATTGAATATGCTTCTAAATGGGTAATTGATCCGGAGCTTTTAGTAGAAGCGATTAAGGATGCTGAAATCTATTCTGAGATCTTAAATATGAAAGCCAT
>SDNV01000168.1 GCA_004524515.1 Promethearchaeota archaeon | reverse complement strand
TTGCTTTATCTTTGTTTATATGCTACTGCTAGTTTTATAACAGTACTCACGGTAAGTCTATTTTTCTTTTTGCCTAATTATTATACAAGTTTTATGTTCACATTTTTAGATTCTTTTTTTAGGAATTTCTTAAGTTTATGGTTCTCCTTTCCCTCAGAAAAAACTCCATATTTAAACCAGATACCCGAATTAATCTTTAACGAAGTATTAATACTTCTGAATAATATCTATTTATTTGCTTTTCAAGTATTCTTTTTAATTGCTATAATATACTACATTAGGGCTTTTTTCCAAAATGATCCAAAATATAGTCTTTCTGCTATTGGGGGTTTAATTATGATGATTGTATTACCCTTAATGGTATTTGGTTTGAGAGATATGCTGGATTTATTTGCGATTAAAGTCGATTTTTTAGAAAAATTAGAAAATCCAGTATCCCAAAGATTAACCAATTTACCCCTTGATGATTTTTTCCTATTCTTAGCCAGTCCTGCCGCTTTACTTGCAATTGTATGTTATCTATATTTAGAAATTTCATTTCAGATTAACTATGCCGATACCGTAACTACTCCTTCATTAGAAAGAGGTGATAGATTAGAAACTCAATTAGACATAATAAAAAGAGAATCTCAATTAGTAACTGCCAATGTTGATAAAATAAAAGAAGAAGCTAAAAAAAGAAGAGAGGAACTTGGATTAGAAGAACCAAAAATAAGTAAATTTTTGAGTAAAACAACTCAGAGATTCTCTTATGTTAAAGAAATGATTGAAAAAAGGAAATTAGAAGAAGAAGAGAAGAAACTTGTAACTGCGGCATCCAAAACACGAAGATTAGGAAGATATGTGGATCGTCTATTTAAGGAAGATCCCGAAGCAACTGATACTTTAACAGCAGCCTCTTCAGCTCCTCGATCTCAGAGTTTAATTACTTCAACCATTACTAACCTATCTATTAGATTAGCTTTATTAATAATTATAAGCTTTATAATAATTCATCCACATTGGTTTTTTGTAAATGTTTTTAATTTACCCCCTGCAATTACAGAAAGTATAGCAATGTATTCCCCTGAAGTGGTAATTATATTGCTAGTTCCCTTTATGCTTATTTTTCCTGTGATTGCATATACTATTTCATATATAAAACATAGAAACCTAATCATTAGATTGAAACAAGAAGGTCATATAAAGGAAATTCTTGCTTCAGTTGGAGATTATGTGAAAAAAGAGAAAGAAACTGAAGAAGAAAAACAAGCAGAAGCAGGAGGGTCTGGGCAGGTTGCAACAGAAACTGCTTAAAAATACCCTTTTTATGTAAACTAGTAATTCTTAATTCAAACCTATTATAAATTGAGCTAATTCTTTTTTTTTTTGAAAATTTATCATTAAAGTATCAAAACAATAAGGCTTTATTTTTAATTTATCAATTTGAGCCTTTAAATTACAATCCTTATTGTCAATTATAAAATGCCCTACAATTTCTTGATAAAAATTTGCCACTCCCACACAAGAAACATTAAAACCAGAAATTCTTAATAATTTATCTGCTGGACCTTTTACTGTTTCCCCTTGTATAATTGGGCTTATAGCATATATTTTATTTTTTTCCTTTTTAAGAGCCTCTCTAATAAATCCTAATTGAAGGATGGTCCCAATTGAAACTATCGGATTAGAGGGACAGATAATGATTTTTTTTGCTCTTTTCAAATATTCAAATATTTTTCCATTAGGTTTGGCATTCTCGATTCCTTTAAATTCAACCCCAAGAATTTCTGGTTGAGATTGATATTTTATGTAATACTCCTCAAAATGCATAGTTTTTAATGGAGTTTTAATGTAGGTTTCTACTTTCTCATTACACATTGGGATGATTTCCGCCTTGACCCCCAATTTTTCGCAAATAGTCTTAGTGACCTCTGCCTTTGTAAAACCTTGTTTTAGTAAATCAGTACGATAGATATGGATTGCTAAATCTTTATCTCCTAAATTAAACCAGCCTGAGTTATAAAATTTTTTTAAAATACTCAAACAATTAAAAGATTCATTGACAAAACCCCAACCTTTTTCTTTATCTATTACATTTGCTAAAGTATAAGTAATAATATCTAAATCAGGACATATATTAAGCCCAAACAAATCAATATCATCACCGGTATTCACTATTATTTTTAATAATTCAGGATTCACTACATTCGCTAGACCCTCAATAAATTTTGCTGCCCCTACCCCTCCCGCAAGTAAAACATAAAAATCATTTGGCATATCTCATTTACTCCTGATCTAATTCATACATAATATCTCTTATACTTTTACGTGGCGGTGCTTTCATTTCTTTTATAGGGTATCCTACCGTAAAAAAAGCCATCGGTTCATAGGACTCTGGTAATTTTAATACACTTTTTATACTATCTTTTGAAAATAATGGAGCACAATACCAACATGCTGCTAAATTCTCTGCGTGTAAAGCAAGTAGGAAATATATAGCGGAGGCACTTATACTTTGAATTCCTAAAATAAACTCATTATTTTTCCTTTCCTCATCAGAATATTGTTCTAAATCTTTCGTATCCAAACACAGAAGAATTAAAAAGGGGGCTTCTAAAAAGTTCTCTTTTGTTTTAAATATTTTTTGGCGAACAAAATCTTCTGATTTCCCATCTTTTTTAAGATCATTCCTTAATTTTTTATTCATATTTTCTATTAATTCGGTTCGTAGTTTTCCTTTTTCTAAAATAACATATCTCCAAAATTGACCATTATGAGCACTTGGGGCCCATCTGGCAGTATCTATGCATTTCTCAATGGTCTTTTTATCCACCTCTCGAGATTCGAAATTCAATTTATAGCTCCTTCGACTTTTCAGAAAATCTAAACTGTTTTCAAAGGGTCTTTTTCTAAACAAATCTATGTTTTTGTCTCGCAATATTGATTTAATTGATACATTTTCTTTAATATTAAAATTATATCCTTTTATTATGACAATTGGCATCCCCTCATTTGTTTCACCCATGATTAGTTGAGCAGCAGAAGCTAAATTATCCACCTGAGCAACAATAGTGCTCTGAAGCTCATATCCATATAAGTCTTGAGAACCACGTTTATCTAAAATAGCATCTATCCCTGAAACACCTATGGCAACACCAACAGCTCCCACTCTAAATGGCCTACCAAATGAATCAGAAATAATTATGGCTATATTTTTGTTAGTAAGTTTCTTTAATGCGTTTCTAATTTTAGTAGCATCCTCATCTGGATCGATTGGTAATAGAGTTACTTTGCTCTCCCCTTCTACATTAGATTTATCTATACCCGCATTGGCACATATAAATCCATGTTTTGTTTCCGTTAAAAGAACGTGTTCTGCTTTTATAATATTTTCAGATTCCTCCAATATCGCATGTATTAATTCAGGACTCTTAATCGAAATACTTAACTCTCCAGCTTTGGGTGTGATTTTTTTATATATCTCAATAGCTTTTTTACTAGGTTTAATACTTTTTAAATCTCTTATTCTGCCATTACTTTTAGATATTATAGTCTGAGCAATAACAATAATATCACCATCATCTAAAATGATATCATTGGCCTTAAGTGATTCTAATATTATTTGGGGAATATCATCACCTTGTTGAATTAAGGGAATTCCATTAAGTCCAATTAGATTTATTGTATTTTTCATCTTTTAAATTTAATCTTCCATTATGCTTGATTAATTGGTCTTCCCGTCCGGTATAATGTACTTAACATAGTTGCGATAAGATTTTGATTTCCATCGTTAAGTGTGTAGAGGGTGAAAATAAAAGTGCTTATCTTACGCGTACTTTTTAATAATTTTCCTTCAACATAAAGAATTTCTCCAGGATTTGGGCTTGCATGATATGTTATAGTACAATCTAAAGCTACTGAAATTATATTTTGGTTATTTCCTATAACGGAAAAAGCAGCATCTGCTAGACTATATATTGCTCCTCCATGGGGTCTTCCATAAAAATTATTCATATCTGATCTGAGCTCCATATGCATTTTCACAAAATCCTCTTTCAAATCATCTAAAATTACACCCAAGTTCTTGGCAAAATTATCATTTTTAAATTTGTCTTTAATTAGTTCCAATTTATCCATATGAATCATTTTATAAAGTTAAATTTAAATGCTTAAATATCTCTTAATATCTGAATCTTTACTTTTTGCATATATCTCATATTCAGTTGGAATAGCACAGCAAGCTGAAAAAAATTTAAAATTAATCTCTGGATTAATTGATTTAACCCATTTTAAAGTATCTGGTGAAGGTAATTCAATTCTATTGACACCTGCTTTAATTGCATATCTTTCTACCTCGTTTTTAATCTCTCCTCTCGGTCTCATACAACCTAACGAAATTTCTGTGTAAGGAAAAACAAATCTTATCACTGCTATGACCTTCGCTATATCAATTGGATTAAGCCTTTGGAAATTAACTTTAGATGACTTTGGAGGTATTAATGCAATTAAAACAATAAGGGATGGATTAATTTCCGCTTCTTTTATAAATTTAATGGATTCTAATTCTTTATGGAGTTTACCATAATAAAGACCTATACAGATGTGAGGAACTATGTTTAATTTATACTTTTTTAATAATTCCACAGCTTTTTTATAGTCGTTAATACCTTTATCTAAATGATAAATGTTCTCAATAATTTCTTTATCTAAGTTGATATCAAAAGAAATCATTTCTACATTTGCTTCAGCTAATTTTTGTGCAGTCTCCTCATCAAGTAATCCTGTATGCGTATTAATTATTAAATTTCTTTTTTTTTTGACTTTCTTAACTGTATCTAAGAAATTTTTTAAGGGTACAGTTCCATCTGGGTTACACCCCCCAGAAATTAAAACGCCAATTCCATTGTTTTGAGAATGTTCTATTAAAAAGCTTTCTAAATCATCATTAGTCAAAATTGGTTTCATCCCTTTCAAATATTTTTCATTACAATGTTCACAATGTAAGCTACATTCACTACCTGTAATACTGATTGCAGGAAATTTCTTATTAGGATTATAAATTTTTAAAGTATTGTTAAAATTCTTTTTTGTAATATCTTGAGAGAAAAAAAAATAAGGTTCTAGTTCCTTGCTCTCTAATTCTAAAAAAGCAGAAAAGTCTACCCATGAAGCGCTTCCTGAGCGGATTCTAAATAATAAATTTTTTGCGTCATTCATATTTGCTTAACCAATCTGTGTTTGAATACTTCTCCTTAACTAACTTTTGAGCAATTTCTAATTCATAACGGGAAAATTTGCCATTTTCTAATTTTATTCCAAGCGTACTTTCAAAACCACTTTTTAAAGCGTCTAAAAATAGTAATTCTTCATATTTCACTAATTGATCTTTGATCCCTATACATTTAGCTCGGACCGATTGAACCATCCTTGATTTA
>SDNV01000167.1 GCA_004524515.1 Promethearchaeota archaeon | reverse complement strand
TGATAGGTGCCTTGAAAAAAAAAGAATTTCCTTCTTTTCTTATAAACTCTACATTACTAATCGTGTTTCGAATTACTTTTTTAGTTTCTAATACTTTTCTTATATTCTTTTCTACTACCCTTCTTGAAAGCATACTTCTTATGTATTAAGTAAACAAAAAAACTTTTTCTGTTTAACATTTAGAGAGTCTTAATAAAAATCCCAGAAATTATTGATATTTTAGAAATATACGCTAAAACAACTCTAAGCCAAAATATATCTTATATTGTTAAAATAAAAAGAGAAAAAAAATTTTTGATTTATAGTTTCATTTCTTTAATCGTAAGTTGATGTTCTGCAACCTTTTCGGGGGTTAAATCAAAGAACCTCCAGAAAATCAGAGCACCAAGAAGGATACAAATCATAGGGATTAAAGCTAAGTGCATATGAATTCCCCATATTGCAAGTGGCGTTTGAGTTTCAGACCCTTCTACGAAACCAGTAAGTTCATGGACTATTGCAAAGCTCATGACTTGAATGATAAGCCCTAAGCGACCAAAAAATTGCTGAAGTCCTGTATATGTGCCCTCTTCGCGCTTTCCCGTTTTTACTACGGATTCATCAATCACTTCTGAAAAAACAGGAAATATCATCAACCAATACGCACCTTGTGCCGTACCCCATATAATAATGACAATTATTATGGCTATATAAGATTCAAGAAAGATTAAAGGAGTCACATAGATTCCCATCAAAATGGCAGCTATCAGCATGATTTTCCTATTATCATTGAGTTTATGCGAAAGTTTTACCCAGATTGGTATAGAAATTAGCACGCCTATGAGAAGCCCGGCCATAATGAGTGTAGCAGCGCTAGATTGCATTCCTAAAATAAAATAAACTAAATATGGCGTGGATGCTGTCATAGAACTTACTGAGGCATTATACATGGTGTATAAAAAGACATATCCTATGAATGCTTTTTGTTTGAAGGCATTCCTCATAGTTTTAATGAAAGAGCTGCTTTCGACTTGTTTGGAATAAGAATTGAGGTATATTTCAATCACCTTTGGATCTTCACGTAATCCTGGAATTGCTAATACCATAGTAACGAGAGCATAAATTATTACGACTACCCCTTGAATGATATACGATTCCAAATTTCCATATTGATAAAAAAGTGGAGGTAGAATCGAACCTAAGGCAACACCAATAATTCCCAAGACTATTTGAATTCCAGTAGCCGTTCTTCTTTCCTTAGAAGACCGAAACTTATCTGGAAAGAGAGACTGGAAATTTACCCAAAAGATGGAATGCATGGTGTCGAATAAACAGGTGGTAAACACAAGCCAACCAAAAATAATCCACGTGTCCGCGACTGGGTCAATACTAGGGGGAATGAATATGAGAAAATAACAAAAACCAAGCGGCATTCCTCCTAAAAGGATCCACGGCTTGCGTCTACCCCATTTTTTCGTAAACTTAAATGGGCGATTCGTTAAAAATCCGAGAAAGGGATCATTAAGAGCATTATAAATAGCAAAGATTACGAGTGCTAACGCAATAAACCACACATTTAATCCTATTTCGACTTCATAATAGAAAAAAACTATCACATTAAAAGCAATGGAAACGAATTCCCTACTTAAAGAACCACATCCATAGGATACCATGTTTAGCTTGCTATGTAATACTACATTATCGTCATCATTCATAATTTTATCCCCTAAAATTAATTATTTTTTGTAACTTACTTCTATAGTTTTTTAAATATCAGACTTGAATGTTTATATATTTAATCTTACTTCTTTAAATATTTAATTCAGTAACATCTTATAAGAATAAAAAAATCAGTAAGAAATGGAAATCATGGTCCAAATAGATTTTTAACTTTAACCTTCAAAAATCTCTTTTTCATCCAAATCTTATTTTTTTTTCTGTTTTTCCTTCTGTTCTAATTTAAGTTTTGGTTCTAACTCTTTCTCTTTTATCTTTTTATGTGTTTTATATTTTCGTTTTAATTTTTCAATTTGTTTTTGCTTTGCTTTAAATCGCTTTTTCGCTTTACGATATTTTTTTTTTTTTGAACTCTTTTTCTTCTTTAATTTTTTAAATTCTTTTTTACTCTTTTTAAATGATTTTTTAGCCGCTTTGTAATCTTTCTTTGAAATTTCATAAGTTTCATATTTATTTTTTATCTCTACCCGTAAATCTGGAGTTATTTCATCAATATTTAATGCATTTAAGTAATACTTGAATTTATCAAAGGATTCAAATCGAATCACGGTCATTCCGAGCTTTCTTGCTGGGACCAGATTCATTAATTTATCATCAATAAATATACATTCATTCGGTTCAGCTTTTATTTTATCCAATACATACTTGTATTGTTCAATTTCTGGTTTTCTCATACGTAATTCGCTTGATAAAAATACTTGATCAAATAGATCAAAAAATCCCTTTAGTTTATTACTTTTTGCATGTATATCATAAGTGTTGGAGATTAAGCATACAGTATATCCTGCCTTTCGCAATCTTAAAATGATCTCCTCCATATCTGAAGAAACTTGAGTGAGTTCAGAGTACATATTGAACCAAAGATCTAAATAATGATCAATATCTACTTTCTGAAATTTCCCTTTATTATAATCTTTTTTTTGATTATTATAATATTCCTTAAATAATTTCTCTAAGAAATCACGAGAGGTAATACGTCCTGAAGAGAGCTTCCTTCGCTCTTTTGAGACAAAAGAGTCCTTTTTAGAGATATTTAATCCAAAATCATTATTTATGATGGTAATCACTTTTGATAGGACTTTGGGACCTTCAGCTAGAACACCTGCAAAATCAAATAACCAATATTTAATTTTGTGGAGTTTCACTTTCTGAGATTTAAAAATCTTTTTATTATAATGCTCCTTATCTTTTTGATACTTCTCTTCAAAGCTCATAGCTATATTATTATTATATATTTTGAAGTTTAAAATTATCCTCAATTATTTCTTTTTTTGTTTTCAGATTGTTAAAAAGTCATCATTTCAACTAAAAAGAAATATGTTTAAATAATGGAATTTTGATATTTTAACTAAATTAATAATTTATTGATGATAATTTATGGCACTTGATACTGAAGTAATAATAAACGGTCTATTTAGCATACTTCTTATAACTGTTTTTGTTATTGTTGGCTTAAAGATCCTCCTCAAGTATCGAATATATAAACAAAATATTTTTATTTTGACGGGATTTGCGTGGATTGGAATTTCTGAACCATGGTGGCCTTCTGCGATAGGTTTTATAATCGCTTTATATAATAATACAGGACTTCCAATAAAGATATATTTAATATTAAATAACGCCTTCCTTCCCATATTTTTATTCTGCTGGATAATGGCAATTGGAAAGATAACGGAAATTAAAAAAAGGAAACTTCTACTCGTTCTTTACGCATTAATAGCGAGTATAATAGAAAGCATCATGTTATATTACTTATTCACAGATACCTCAAAAGTCGGAGTTTATATAAATCCAGTTGATGTAGATTTTGGCCCCTTTGCTATGATTCATATCCTTTTCAATTTGGCAGTATTTATGATTACTGGCTTTTTATTCTCTTTTAAGACAATGAAGCTTGAAGAACCGGAAAATAAATTAAGGGGCAAATTTCTTCTATTAGCCTTTATTTTATTCCTTATAGGTGCTATCTTGGAAACAATAGTAACTATGCCCCCTAATAGAGTGATCATTTTATTATGTGCAGTAGTATTTTATATTGGTTTTATGATGCCAGAAAAAGTTAAAATTCTTTTCTTAGGATAACAAGGTAATAATAAGTGAGAAAAAACCAAAAGTTTTTTAACTTTTTTTAAAACTTCTTTTTTTTATTTTACAATTCTTTCAGCTTAATAATAGCCAAGATTTTATATCTATCTAAGATAGGGGACATATTCAAATAAAATATCTGATAATATTTCTCAATTCATTATTTTTAAAATAAAATTAGATTGATATGGTAACCTTTACATTTATTTTATGCTCAGAGCCCTATAAGTATGAAGCTATGGATACTCTAATAAATCTAGGGGAGGCTATTATAAAAAAAGGCCATCAGATTTTAGGAGTTTTTCTCTATGGAAGTGGAGTATATAATATTAAGGGAGATATATTAACGGATGATTCAACTCGAAATTTACCGGATAGACTCGCGGAATTCTGCAATAGTAATGGGGCTAAGCTTGCAGCTTGTAGCACATGGATTAGTTTTTCAGGAATAAAATCAACAGAGTTTGTAGAAGGGGCATGTCAAGAAGGATTAGGTGGCCTTTCCGATTTAATCGCTAGATCAGATAGAGTTATTTTTTTTGGTCCAGGAGGCTAATAAAATGGTCAAATCGATTGTAATTTTGTGTGATGACTCTCCTTTTGGAAAGAATTCAGCTGTTGAATCTATACGAATGGCAACAGGATTAATGGCGGTAGGTGATATTAAACACTGTAAAGTTATTTTTATGGGAGATGCGGTATATTTTTTGAATAAGAATTTAAAACCAGAAGCGGTTGGTCTGCTGCCTTTTACGAATATAATGAGATTGATGGACCTTTCGGAATTAGAGATTTATATTTTTGATGAATCTTTAGAGAATGCCGATATGGATAATTCTGATTTAATATCTTCTGAAAATCTAAAAATCGTTAATATTCAAGAAATCTCTCAATTAATTTTGAACGCTGATATTACTTTCAAATATTAATATTAAGGAGGAGATTAAATGAAAAAAAATAATGGCATTGTCTATTTATATGGTTTTAGTACTAAACGGGAATCACAATTAGTTAATCTCTTGAAAATAATAAAGGAACAAATTAAAATCGAACCAAATTTTAAGCTAGTATTACTTCATGATGCTGTAATTGGTTTTTCGGAAAAAGGAAAAAAAAATCATGCCATTTTAGAATTATTAAATCTATCCATTAAAATTTATGCAATAAAAGCTGACTTATTAGCGAGAGGGATCGATATTAAAAACCTTAATAAAAAAATTAACATCATAAATTATGAAAACCTTGTTGATCTCCTAGCAGAAATTCCCAAAATAGTATCTTGGCTTTAATTCTTATCATATTTTTATTAAATTATTCGATATTACATTTCATAACTTCGATATCTGAAGTAACTTGAATCGTGGATTCAATGATATTGTACTTTTCTTTCAAATATTCATTGATTTTTGTTAAAAGAGTATCTTGATTTGATTTTGTATTAATATCTTCAGACACCAATATATGGGCTGAAAAAACAAGTATTTCCGGGGTGATCGTCCAAAAATGAATATTATACAATTCTACTAACTCTTTAAAATTATTCTTTAAATCTTCACTTATAGTATCAACATTTAATCCTTTTGGAGCCATTTCTAGAAGAATTCTCGTTGATTCCTTTAAAATTCCAAAAGCCCAATAGAGAATTATGGCAGATATGGCAATACTTACTAAAGGATCGAGAATAGTCCATCCCGTATAAAAAATAACTACAGCAACTATTACAATTCCTATAGAGGACACAGCATCCGCAAACATATGGGAGACAACGCTTCTAACATTTATATCTGATTTATTGCTTCC
>SDNV01000166.1 GCA_004524515.1 Promethearchaeota archaeon | reverse complement strand
TAACGGACCCCTTTGTTTAAGTAAGTATAAAATGAATTTACTTGATGGAGATAAAGAAATTAAATTATACTTTTCTTTATAATTAGCAACATAATACTTATCTTCAATAATCATTTGACCATCTATTTTAAAATGACTAAAAAGTTTTGAGATTTGTTCGATTTATAAAATGTAACACTTATATTTAATATTAACTGAGCTTGACTAATTTAAACAATCAAAATACTTAGAGTTTCAATTTACAACCATTTTTACTTTCTTTGTTTAAATTTTAAACTTTCAAAAAATATAAAAATAAAAGATGAAAAAAGAATCACATTAAAAGTTGCCACATCCGTCACATTCTCCGTCTAAGAATGCTTCACAATCTTGACATACATTTCCACATTTTTCTTCTTGACTTTTTTTACTAAACAGTTTTATAGGTAAAAATTCAGGCATTTCAAGATTAGAAGTGAATAAAATTTGAGAATGCAAAACTCCTTCTTTATTAGTAGGTCCGCAATAATTTATGTATCTGTGTAAAACATCGATACTTTGACCTATTATTCCCATTATTATATTATATTGCCCGGTAATTTGTGCTAATAGAAAAACTCGGGGGCATTCTGAATATTCTTCAAGGATTTTTTTTACATAATCATAATTTTTCATTTCGAGAAGAATAAAACATGCTTTATAATTAAGAGTACTAATATTAATATTTCCTTGGATTTTAAGGACATTTGAATCTCGTAACTTTACAATTCTCTTTTTAACACCTGTATGACTCATAAGTTCACGATTATCTTTATAGATTTTTTGATTTAATGTAGTTAAACTTTCACGTCCATTTTTAAATAACTCATTTAGAATTTGCTTATCAATATCATCTAATTCCATATTTATATTAATTATTCCTAATATAAATAAAAATATTCAAGGATGTCAAATTTTAAACTTTAAATATTTAAAATTAATATAAAATAGTTATAAGTGCTCATTTGATTTGATATAATTTATAGGGAGGTAGTTTAAGATATTAACTAGTTTTTCTTTAGAAACAATAGATTGGCATCGACAGTCTGCTGGATTTGTTGATCTTGAAATTCTTATTCTTTTATTGTTATTTATCAAAATCAAAATTATATTATTTACGGTAATGAAAATAGAATCAGTACTAATATACACTTGAGGGATATATTCTTTCTTTTCAATAATTGATATGATTTCTTTAATTGAAGATTTATTCAACACCATATAAAAAAAATGGATTAAAATTTTAATTGTAAATTCGAATGTAAAAATTGCACATGAATTTTTAAATCATTGGTATATTTTTTATCTGGACCAATAATTTTAAGAAAGGAAAAATAAAATTAAATTAAAAGCTCACCTTAAGGTTTTTATTACATTAAAAACTGAATTTGGTGAAATCGACCTATTTTTTCCTTAAATTGAGTTTTATTTCTTTTCTATTCTTCTTTCTCTGTTAGTCCAATAGGATAAAGAGTAATTTTAATTAATTAGAATAATGCTCTTCTTCAAGATGCACTTGATGGATAAAGTTGAAATGAAAAATTTTGTCGCGATCGAGATCATGTTTAATATAACCTAACTTATATAGTGTTTTGACAAATTCCATTGTGGACTTAACATATCCATCTGAAAGGGCAATACAATATTTTGGAGAGACCTCAATAACTGATTTGGCATAATTCTTATTGATAATTTCAAAAGTTTTCGCAATTTTTTTAGCGGCTACTGAAGGATTCATTCTAAGTAATTTAGACGCTTTTTTATGATGAGTTAGAAATTTTATTATAATTTCAGGATATTTATCGATTAGATCTTCACTACAAAAAATACCATAACTAGGATTATCCTCCCATAACTTATTAGGAGGAATTATAATATGGGAATTTAGAAAGGTTGAAGCAAACACAGCTAGTGCTGGAGTACCTACCCCTGCTTCAATTATATCCTTTTTCATATCTAAAGCAATAAATTCTGCTTGTTTATAATAATTGACTTGAATTTGATTGTTTAAATTAAACTTGTTTAAATAATAACTTAAAATAACTTCATGTATTGATCCTTTGCTTGTGACGCCTACTGATTTTCCTCTAAATTGGGATAAAACGTTTAGTATATTACCATTAAACTCATTCAGGTTCTTATATTCAATTTTACTGACCATAATTGTTCCTTCAACATGACCTCCAGCGACACATTTTATAGCCGCTCCTTGATCTATACTAACAATAGCAGGAGGTAATCCCATGTATCCAATATCTAATTCACCCTTCTTAAAAGCCTCAACCATCGCTGGACCAGTTCCAAATAATATCCAATTAAGCTCACATTTAAGATCCTTCCTTAAATCTTTATTTGCCATCAATATAAAATTTGTATGATACGCGGTTGATAAGTGCCCGATGTTTAATTTTTCTTTTTTAATCAAAATCACTTAAGTTTTTTGTTTAATATTAGCGAATCTGAATTATTATTTAAATATTATAAACATAATTTTTAAGTGTTAAAATTGCCATAAATAACTTGAAAAAAGAATTTCATATATTAAATTAAAAAGGCTTTTTTATGTCTTCAATAAAAATACTGTTCCTGTCTTTATTAGCAGATATTACAGGCATAGATGAAATAACATTACCTGCTGAAAATAAAACCACACTTAAAGATTTACTTGAGGAATTAAAAACAAAATTTGGTAAAGATTTTGAAAGTACTATTTTTATATCAGAGGATAAGTTAAGCAAATATATCATTTTAAGTTTAAATGGAAAAGAAATTCGATTTTCTGAAAATTATGAAACCCTTTTACAAGATGGGGATGAGTTAGCTTTTCTTCCGGCAATTGCGGGAGGTTAATTGAAAATTGGCATCAATCTTGAACAAAACTATCAATTTTTTACATATTAATATAATATGTGCAAATTTTGCCTATTTTTTTAAATTTTTGATTAAAATCTTTTACATAAATTAATTTAAAATTTTAGAAAATGGTTTTTAGTGAAGATTTAATGAAAAACGTATATTTAGATTATGCGGCAACTACTCCTATGGACCCAGAAGTTATTGAGGAAATTAATACTCATTTTAAAGAAACTTTTGGAAATGCGTCAAGTTTACACACTTATGGTTTAAAAGCACAAAAAGTTCTAAACGAATGTAGAGAGAAAATTGGTTTATTTATAAATGCTAATTTAGATGAGATTTTCTTTACATCATCAGGAACAGAATCTGACAACTTAGCAATTAAAGGAGTAGCATTTAATAATAGAATGCGGGGGAATCATATAATATCTTCTCAAATAGAACATCATGCAGTATTACATCCATGTCAATATTTGGAAAAAAACGGTTTTAAAGTGACTTATTTGAAAGTAGATAATTATGGATTGATTGATTTAGACGAATTAGAGAAATCTATTACAGATAAAACTATCCTCATCTCAATAATGTTTGCAAATAATGAAATTGGTACGATTGAACCAATAAAAGAGATTGGAGATATAGCTGAAAAACATGATATAATTTTCCATACTGATGCCGTGCAAGCATTTGGTAAGATCCCCATCGATGTTAAAAAGACAAACGTCGATTTACTTTCAGCCAGTGCTCATAAATTATATGGACCTAAGGGGGTGGGATTACTTTACATTAAAGGAGGTGGAATTAAAAAGAAACGGGGCAAATATATCGAACCATTACTTCATGGAGGAGGTCATGAAAAAAATTTAAGATCAAGTACAGAGAATATACCGGGAATTGCAGGTTTCGCTAAAGCAGTAGAGTTATGTAAAGAAAATATGAATGAAGAAGCGCTAAGATTAATAAATTATAGGGACAAAATTATAAATTCTATTATTGGGAAAATAGATGACGTTTTTTTAAATGGACACCCAATCAAACGTCTTCCTAATAATGTTAATTTAGGATTTAGGTATATAGAAGGGGAATCTATCTTATTAAGTTTGGATATGGAAGGAATAGCAGTTTCTACTGGTTCAGCGTGTTCTTCAAAATCGCTTGAACCATCACATGTATTAGTAGCAATCGGACAAAAACCTGAAGAAGCTCACGGATCAATAAGAATTACTATGGGTCGATTTACAACAGAAGAGGATGTCAATTATTTGCTAGAAAAAATTCCTCCAATAATTACCCGTTTAAGAAAAATGTCCCCCCTTAAGAAAGGAGTAAAATATTTATATGAAGACCCCCACTGCTAACGTTTATAAAAGTTATAATAAATTAAATTTGAATTATTAATAAGTTGATTTAATGTATTCAGAAAAAGTATTAGAACACTTCCGAAACCCAAAAAATATGGGTGAAATGAAAGTTGCTGACGCTATAGGGGAGGTAGGAAAAAATAAATGAAAATCATTTATTTCCTTATATCCTATCTGTGGCGATCTTATGTACATATATATTAAAGTTAAAGAAGTAAATGGAAAAGAAGCGATTAACGATATTTCTTTTCAAACTTTTGGATGTGGTGCTGCTATTGCTACTTCATCAATGATTACAGAGTTGGCAAAAGGAAAGACGTTGGAAGATGCCATGAATATAACAAGACAGGACGTTGCTAATGCTTTGGATGGCTTACCTCCAATCAAGATGCATTGTAGTAATTTAGCTGCTGATGGATTACATAAAGCAATTGAAAATTATAGGTTAAAGAAAAATTCTTTTGAAAAAAATAGTACTGAAATATAATTATGTTTATTATATGCTTTGATCTTGAAGGTGTATTTATACCAGAAATTTGGATTAACATAGCTTTAGCGACTGGAATTAATGAGCTTAAATTGACAACCAGAGATATTGATAATTTCGATCTTCTTATGAAGAATAGATTAAAGATTCTAAAAGAACATAAAATTTCATTATTACATATTCAAAAAATTGTAAAAAATGTGGAACTTATCGAGGGAGCAAAAAAATTCTTAGATTGGATTAGATCTGTTGCTCAAATAATTATAGTTTCTGACAGTTTTATCGAATTCCTCTGGCCAATTATTAAAAAGCTTGGATTCCCTTTAATAATGTGTCATGATCTAGAAACAGATGAGAATCATAGGATAACAAATTATCACCTGCGGATAAAAGATATGAAAAAAAAGACGATTTTAGCTTGCAAAAAATTGAATTATGAAATTATTGCTATAGGTGATTCTTATAAAGATATAGATATGCTATTAGAAGCACAATATGGTATTCTTTTTCGCCCACCAGAAAACATTGCTAAAAAATATCCAACAATCCCTATTATACGAGACTTTTCCAAACTTCAAGAAAGATTAGCGAACCATCTCGGTCTCAATTATTAGAAAATAATTTGATGAAATTTTTGCACTTAATTTTAAATTTGAAATATTTAACTTCTACAAAAGAAAAGTTGATTATAGTTGAAAATGGAAGATTTTATACGATGCCTTAATTGCGGAAAAAATTTAGGTGACAAAGAAAAACAACAATCCAATTATTGTGCTGAATGCATTTTAGACTTAAGATTTCAGTTAAATGGGTTAGATCGAGTAGAATTGGATAAGAATCTACAAAAAATCTTGGATTTTTTTGTATCTGACGTAAGTGCAG
>SDNV01000165.1 GCA_004524515.1 Promethearchaeota archaeon | reverse complement strand
ATGGCTTTAGGAAATATGTTCCCCTATTCTTTTTATAATGGTTGGTATTTTCCCCGAAGAATGCTGGAATTTTATTTTAAATATGTGAGGTTTAATCAGATATCAATAAGTTTAAGGGAGCAATGGAGAAGAATTTACGATTATTTATTAAAAAAGGCTACATTATTCATGAAAGGAAGGCGCTTGGTGTTAAAAAACCCAGTAAATACTGCACGAATCAAATTTCTTTTAGATCTTTATCCGAACGCGAAATTTATTCATATTTATAGGAATCCATATGAAGTATATGCGTCCACTCGACACTTCTATAAAACTACTGTGGAAGCTTTTATGTTACAAAACATAACCGAGGAAGAGATAGAAAATAATATTTTCGAAATCTATTCAAAAATGATGCATTCCTACTTTATTGAATCTAAACAAATCCCAAAAGGTAATTTGGTTGAAATTAAATTTGAAGATCTGGAAAAAGATCCCCTCTTTCAACTTCAAAGGATTTATGATACTCTGAATTTGAATGGATACTTGCGGGCTGAACCTAGATTTTTAAAATATATCCAATCAGTTAAATCCTATAAGAAAAATAAATTTAATTACTCGAGGGATTTAATTGATAAAGTGCTGGAACATTGGGATTTCACTATAGAAAAATGGGGTTATGATGTTCCATAATACTCCACATTTGATTAAAGCTCTCTTCCTTCAAATTACTATTGATTTATAAGAGTAACTTTTTTACATTTTGGCATAATATTCATCTTAAAACGAGATGTGGATAGCAAAATGGATTCAGGTATAAATAATCGGTCTTATCAATGTCCATTTTGTAATAATTCTCTTGAATCCCGATATTCCAAATGTTATAATGTCTACTGTGAAGGTCAAAAATTCGGGCTTCATAATTTAGTCATTTATAAGCTTAATCCGGATTTGGGTATCGGAAAAATTGTAAAAATCTTAGAGATTCCGACATCCAGATCGTTGGATGAAGAAGATAAAGCGATTCTCACGCTTTATAAGGTAAAATTTGAGAATAATATTGTAAAAATTATTCATCCAGTTGATCTTATTCATTACGTATTCTCTCTTAACGAGAAAATAAAAACAGAAAAAGGATTTGGAGTGATTAATTCCTCTTATTTTATGAATAGAGAAGGAGCGCTTTCTTATGAAGTTCTTTTTTCAGACGGAAATGTGCTACAAGTGTATGAATCTGATTTTTTATCGCAATATCCAAAACCATTAAGTAAGATTTTATCAAAACCTAATATAGATCCTCCTCAGCAATTCTTGATTAAATACTGGGCAAATTTGTTTTATTCCTATTATACCTCGTATCAAGTTAAATGTATTACAAATTCTCGATTATCTATGCTGCCCCATCAAGTGAATGTAGCACATAGATTATCAGAGGATTTTTTTCCTAGGGTGATATTAGCAGATGAAGTTGGGCTCGGGAAAACAATTGAAACCGGGATATTCATTAAGGAAATGATGGCCAGAAACTTAGCAGAGCGAATCCTAATAATTGTGCCAGCAACATTAGTTAAGCAATGGCAATTTGAACTTCAGAATAAATTCAATATGGAGTTCTCGATTTATGATGGGAAAAAAATCAAAGATTTAAAAAAGAAACCACTATTTCGGCAGAAAACAACTTTTCGCAATCCATTTTATTTTGATAACCTTATTATTTGCTCTCTCCAATTTGCGCGAAATAGAAAATATATAAAATTATTATCTGAGATTTCTTGGGATATTGTTATATTTGATGAAGCACACCATCTCAGGCGATATCTATTAAATTATTCCACAGGGAATTATAGAAACACACTAAATTATGAACTTGCTTACAACCTAAGCCAAAATTCTCAAGCTTTATTACTTTTATCAGCTACACCATTACAATTGCATTCATTTGAACTTTATTCGTTAATCGAGTTGATTCAAAGGGAAGCTTTCGATAATTTTTCGGATTTTGAGCATTTCCGCAAGAATATGCCTTTTATTAATCTTCTTATAACTAATATTAACCAAATAAAAAATTTGAATAATTTTGAAGTAAAAAATACCATCAAGTTACTTAAAGAGCTTAATTATGTGGATCCTAAGAAGGACGATGGATATTTACTAGAAAGACTCCAAGATACGACCTTTAAATCCAAATTGTTAAAGAAAATTGAAAGCGATCACACTTTATCAAAATTTCTCATACGAAATAGAAAGAAAAATGTATTTTCGGATGATGTATTGAATACACGGATCGTTAGAACCATTGTAGTAAATCCAACACCAGAAGAACTGAAAGTTTACAATGAGATTCGACTCTACTTAGCTAATATCTATAACTCAACTATGAACAAACACAATGTTGGCCTAGGTTTCATCATCACTACCCTTCAGAAACTTCTTACTTCTTCAAAATATGCCCTATTAAAAAGCCTCGAAAGACGTTTAGAACAGATTGATAAATTAAAAAGCCTTAGCATCAATCTCTCCGCATTAAAAGAAGAAGATCCAGAGTTTTTCGAATCTGAATTGGAAAACGAATATCTTGATACTGAGATCTCTTATCAAGACAATAATAAAATTAATAGCAATTCAAAAAACTCGAATTTAGACCTAATTAACCAAGAAAAAATAATCGAGGAGTTTTATACTAAACTTAAAAAGATTCCATATGATTCGAAATCAGCTAAATTATTAGAACTGATAAAGGAAATTTATGAACAGAATCCTCATGAAAAATTATTAATCTTTACCCAATTTGTAGATACTTTATTTCATCTAAAGGAACTTCTTGAACTACAACAAGAAGACTATCAAGTAGAAATATTTTATGGTGGAATGGACAAAGAAGAGAAAGATCAAGCTGTAGAAAGATTTCGGATGAATAAGGGACGCTCCATACTATTATCAACAGAAATAGGAGGGGAAGGACGCAATTTTCAATTTGCTAGAGTCCTTATAAATTATGATCTTCCATGGAACCCTATGAAACTAGAACAACGGATTGGAAGACTTGATCGAATCGGACAATCTTCCAAGGAAATATATATTTATAATTTCTTTTTAGAAGGCACTGTAGAAACGGATATTATGTTTGCTTTAGATAAGAGAATTCATCTATTTGAAGAGTCCATCGGCCAACTGGAACCTATTATAGGTAAAATTGAGAAGGATATAAAAAATATCATCTTTACTGAAGATGATGGCGTAAAGAGAAGAAAATTGAATGAATTTAACCGAAAATTAGATATCGAGATAAAAAGAGCAAAAGAAAGCGAAATGCAATTGGATGATTTGCTTATCGACAAAAAATCTTTTCAAGTTGATGATCTAATTACCTCAATTGCTGCCTGTGAAGAAGTTAAACTTAGTCATAATGAATTATTTTTGTTAGTAAAATATTGCTTTGAACTTAGAGATCATAATTTTGGTAACTTTCTTATTACGGACAATTGTGATTCCCAATCTGAAGATAATGTAAATTGTGAGGTCGAACTTCAAATTGAAAACAAAATATTAGAAAGATCAAGAAATAAATTATCAAAAGATTATTATGGGACATTTGGATTAGAGCTTGCGAGAGAAAGAGAAGAGATTGATTTTTTTGCTTTAGGACATCCTCTGATAGATGAAATTATCAACTTATGCCGATCTGATCACTTCAAGGGTAATTCTACGATTTTAATGGTGAAGCGAGGATTAATTTCAGATTCGTTAAAAAAGTTAGTTCAAACCATCGATGAGGCATATATTTTCATTTATGAAGTAAAATTTCAAGGCTATATTGTAGAAATACAATATTCTAGTATCGTTTTAGACAAATACGGAAAGGTACTAGCTAATCTTGAAAACTCTTTATTAGATATTGAAAATTACGATATTATTTTTGAATTCCAAGAAAATCGAGAATCCCCCATCAATTTGGAGGTAGGCTTTTTAGAAGATTTATTAAAGTTTTCGAAAACCAGTATAAAGCAAAAAATTTCGCAGTGGAAAAAAGATATCACGAAGTTAAACGACAAAATCTTTAAACTCGAGATGAGAAAGAAAGATAAGATTTATAATTATAATAAAAAAGCGCAAACCATAAAATTTGAATCATTGAAGCGCAAATTGGAACAAAAAATAAACCAGAGACCTTCAGAGCGTCAAAAAAAGAATATTGCGAAAATGGATGATGAGAAGAAAAAAAAGGAAAGATTTGATCATTATCAACGATTAGAAGAAGAAATCAAGGTTCTTGAAAAGGATATCAAAGCAGTAGAAAAAAGAATTGATGACCTTTCGTTTGAATACGAGGATCGCAAAAATGAGATGAATAAGATGAACTTATCAAAATTCTATACAAATTTATCCTCGCTGGCAATTGTTAGATTTGTTGATTAAATCCCAATATTATACATTTAAAAACTCATTCTAACTTTATATAATAAAATCACTAAATCAAAGGCAAAGTAGTGTGGAATTATTTAATGTTTATGAGAATGGTGCTCTGAGAAAAGTGGAAAAATTAGATTTTGCGGACCATAAAGTTTTTCTCGTTGATGATAAAAAAACAATTTATTTGTGGTTTGGAAAGAAATCTTCTCAAAACAAAAGAAAATTAAGTGAAAAGAAAGCTCAAAAAATCATAAATACCAGGCCTAAAGGAACAAATCTTGAAATTTTACACCAAGGAAATGAATATGGGCGTTTTTTAACGATTATTGAACCATTAAAAAAAGGTTTTTCTAATAAAGTTAATCTGGAAAAAAGAAAAGAACTGAAAATAAAGATTAATGATACCTTAGAATTAATCGAGGCAGGAATTGCTCCCGATTTTGAAGGAGAAATTACCTTAAACGCGTATAAACTTTCAGAGGAAAAAAAAAGCTATGAAGAATTGTGTCGTCTACTAGCCAAACTCCAATTAGAATTTATAAGTACTGAGAAAAAAATAAAGGCAGCAGATATCGAAAAGAAAACAATCGAAATTTATCAATCCTCTTCTACTTATGATGAGTTATGTTGGTTAATTGCAGAACTTCGTTTATTAAAAGAAAAAAAGAATAATGCTTAAACTTATTATCTTTATTGTACTATTTTTATAATTACAGAATAATATTTAGAGTGAGGTATTTGGAGGAAATTATAATTGAAAATGAAGCGATTGGTCAGATTCGAGCTAAATTGCTCAAAGAGAAAAATCCAAAAACCTGCCAAGCTATGTGGGATAGTTTACCTTTGGATCTGACTTTATCACGGTGGGGTGAGGAACTTTATGGAGCTATTCCAGTAAAGATTACCGAGGAAAACTCGCAACTAGAATGTGAAGTGGGAGATATTGGATATTGGATGCAAGGATCGGGGTTTTGTATCTTCTTTGGAAAAACACCAGTAAGCTCAAGCGAAAAACCAAAAGCTGCTTCTGAAGTTAACATTTTTGCGCACATTGAAGGTGATTCTTCTATTTTTAAGCAATTTACTTCTTTTAAAGGTAAAGTAATAAAAGGAGAATAAAAAATCAAATTTTATTTTTATTAGTTGTGAAGTTAAACAGACTTAAAAATAATAATTTAAAGACCGAAATCTTAAATTTTTTGTTTTTCTCCTTAATACAAGTT
>SDNV01000164.1 GCA_004524515.1 Promethearchaeota archaeon | reverse complement strand
TCGAATATATCCTCTGTCAAAATCAACATTTTTAATTTTAATATTACATAACTCACTTACTCTTGCCATGGTTGAGTAGAGTAGTCGAACAATTAAATAATATCGCTCACTTTTGCGGGAATTAAATAATTTTCTATCCTTTAACTTTTTAAAAATGACTTCTATGTCTGAAACGGTTAAAAATTTAGGTAAACTTTCTTCCAATTTAACTTTAGGAGATTTTATTGTACTCATGGGATTTTTGTCAATAAATTCATTTATGGTTAAAAATTTAAAAAAGGAACGTAGAGAAGCAATTTTTCGAGCCACCGCTTTCTTAGTATAGTTTTTTTCTTTTAATTTCTTCAAAAAAAGTCTAACTTTTTGGCGTATAAAAGGAGAATTGATTTCAAGGTCCCCTACTATTTCGATAAATTTTTGAAGATCATATCTATACGCTTTTATAGTGGAAGCGGCGCATCCTTCTTCTATTTCCTTAGCAATTAAATAATCATCAATAAATTCAGAGATGTTATAATCTACCATATTAACTTCAATAGTATTGTGATATTACAAATTAGGTTGTAATATCCACGTGATATCTGAAAAAAAAGCGGTCTGGAACTCTAATCATGCATTTTAAATTTTCTTAATTATAAATATGTTTACTCTTTTTTGAGTGTTCTGAGATATTTTAATGCACTTAAAGCGGCGCGGGCCCCTTCTGAAACAGCGAAAATAACTTGAAAAACTCCTCCCGTGACATCACCCGCAGCATAAACACTTTTGATATTGGTTTGTTGATTTTGATCTACTTTAATATTTCCCATCTCATCTAATCCCACTCCTGCTTTTTTAAATATGGAATTTGAGGGAACGTGAGAAAATATAAATAGACAATCTAATTCAAATTCTTGAAGCTCTTCAGAATCTACAGATTTACAGATTATTTTTTCAATTAATCCTTCAGTATTTTTCACTGCTTCAGTTATCTCCATTTTATCAATAATTTGTATTCCTTTATTCTTTACTTCTTCAATATTGCCTGGTAACTCATTCTTTTCTAAGGTTGTTATTATATTTACGATGCAACCCATTTGATGCAAAGCTAAAGCATCTTCAATAACCTCTTCATCAGTCCCATATAAATACACAACTTTTTCTTTATATAAGGGTCCATCACATAATGCACAATAAGAAACCCCATACCCTACTAAATTACTTTCTCCTGTAATTACTTCCTTTCGTTGCCCTCTGCCAGTGGCAATTATAACTACGTCAGAGGTGATATTAGCTGTCCTTGTGGATATCATATTCATACCCATTCCCATCATGAGAGCAATTACATCACCTTTAATGATTTTAACAGTATTATAGCTTTCAGCATGCTTTCGGAATTTTTCTAATAGATTAGGACCCTCGATTTTTTGTTCCCCCAACCAATTACTAATTTCTTTGGTTTTTTCCAAAGCAGAGGGTTCCTTGCCCTCAAGAATAATGGTTTTTCTATTAGCTCTGCCACAATATATTCCAGCATTTAAACCTGCAGGACCAGCTCCAATGATTAATACTTCACAATTGAATTCTTCCATTTAAGTTGACCAGTTAAGTTTAATATTTATAAAAAGTGTTAAATTGGTTTTTAAATCTTTTCTGTTTCATATATATTTTAATTCATTTTCTTTATTTTATTTAAATATTAAGAAAATATTAATTCTGCTAATCTAAAGAAATTAATAGAATAAAAAAATATTTAATTTTGTATTGGAATTCTCTTAATTTGATTTTTTAAAGGGATTAGGTATCCACTTAGAGACTCTCTTTTTATACTTCAAATAGTCTTCTCCAAACAATTTTTCAAGCATATTCTCTTCGTAATTTACCATTCGATTATAAATTAAGAAAATTACTATAAAAACTGCGACTGAAATCAACGAAATCGAATAAAAAAGAAAAGCAAGATATATTAATAATACCCCAAGATAAAGAGGATTTCTTACATGTTTCAGAATTCCATCCGTTATCAAAATGTTAGATGGAATATTTTTATTAAAGAGAATTCGATGAGAAAAATAAATCAAAAGTAGTGCAAGAATTAATGTAAATAAAAATGCTGTTAATCGTAAAAGATAAGGGATAATATAGTTTAAATAAATCGATACAAAAAAAACATTAGAATCCAAAATCCAGATTATCAAAAATATTACAGGTGATAATCCTTGGATTAAATGAGAATGGGAGACTTCTCTTTCATGCGCAGATGTGTTTTTAATTTCCATTTTATTTCCACTGACCTAAATTGTTATGTTGTTTTATTTATTTTTATAATTCTTTTCATTATTAATATTGAGGAGTCCAATTTTTATCAATAATTCCTGATTTTCTATTTAAAGTATGTTGTCCACATAAATTTTGTTTATAAGGTTAATTCTTGAGAATATAAATTATTATATCATGCTCTCACGTAGAAATTTTTGATAAAAGAATAAAAATAATTTTTTAGGATAAACCAGAATTTTCTCATAGAAGTTAAATCAATATGTAAGTCCTTTAATTCAGCCCCGAAATCTTTTCTGTAAGACCTTTTCATGCAGGAAAAATGCTAAAAAGAGGAAAAAAAATCCAAAAAGTAATAAAATCACAAAATCAATCAATAGCCCATAGGCTCCAAAGGCGCTCTCATCTCCAAGCCCCACATTTATAAGATCTATGAAATAAGTTAAAGGTGAAATCACACTGTAAGGGGCGGATTCAATGGGCATGAAAAGAGGACTGAGAAACAATAAGGGAAATTTGATCAATATGGTTAATATCATGGTATTGGCTGGGGTTTCTGTAGGCGGGACTGACAGTATAAGACTAAAGCTTGAAAATGCTAAAGCGGCTAAAATTATCGCAAGAATAATAATAAAAATATTAATCGAATACCATAGACCAAAAATTATAATCCCAAGTATTAATGGCACAAATGCAAAGATAAAGCCAAAAATGAAAGAACTCCAAATATTACCTAAAAGAATTGTTTTAATTGAAATCGGACAAGCGATTAATCTTTCTAATGTCTTTGCACGGGTTTCCCACGGAAATACCACAGGTCCGATTGAAGTAGAAGTCATGAATAAAATCATAGCCATTAATCCTGATACAATATAAATTGTTATGATATTTCTTCCAATTGTAAAGGCAAAAAAAAGCATAATTGGTAGAAAAATCCCTTGAATGACTACAGGTCCTTTATTATAGTAGATTTTCAAGTCCTTTTTAGTTATTGCAAAAGATCTCTTTATTTGTACCAAAAATTTATCTGGTTTTGAATAATTTTCAAAAATTTCTTCTCTCTTCATCTTAATCCTCTCCCTTAATCATTTTAATAAATACTTCCTCCAAATGAGGTTCATAGGTATTGATTTTCTTAATATTTATGCCTTTTGATTTCATATATTCAATTATCTCGCAAGCACCGTCGTTTATATCATGAACAATTATGTGATAATAATCTCTTATTTTCTGAACTTGTTTTATAGATTTCAAATTATTCAATTCACTTTCATTTATGTCTTGTGAAAAATAAAAATCTATTGCCTGATATTCTTGCTTTAATTTTTTTAAATTCTCGGGCGTATCTAAACCAATTAGTTTCCCCTCATTGATAATGGCGATTCTATTACACATTTCGTTTGCTACATCCATATCATGAGTTGTCATGAAAATGGTCATTCCCTCCTTGTTATATTGCTTTATGATGTTTTTAATTATAATACTACTCTGCACATCCAAACCAGAAGTCGGCTCATCGAGAAATAAGATTTTTGGATCGCTCATTAGGGCCATGCATAATAAAAGTCTTTGTTTCATGCCTTTAGAATATTTTTTAGCTTTAAAATGCCTTTTTTCATAGAGATCGAACTTCATAAGTAGATCTTCTGCTCGAGCTATACGTTCTTTCTTATTCATACCATAAAGTTCACCTATGAAGGATAAATTTTCTAAACCTGAAAGATCCATATAGACGTTTGCTTCTTCTGGCACATGTCCCATAATTTGTTTAATTCTGATAGGATTTGTCCAAAAATTATTGTCAAAAACTAAAATTGTACCATTAGTAGGTTTCAAGACTCCAGTTAGCATTCTGATGGTCGTGGTTTTTCCTGCTCCATTTGGACCTAAAAATCCGAAAATCTCGCCCTCTTTCACTTCAAAAGATATGTTATCAACGGCTCGAACAACATTATTTTTAGACTTTCTCATTGGTTTGAATTGCTTATTTTTATTTCCTTTTTTTTCCTTTTTCGATGGAAAAAAATGTTTTGATAAATTCTTTACGATGATTGCACTCATATTATTCCTCATCTCATATAATTAATAAAAAAAAATAACTTATTTGTATTTGGTATTTATAAAGGGGATTTTTATTTATCTCCTTTTTCTAGCTCTAGCTGTTTTAGAAGTTCTCCAATTGATTGATCTCCATGATATTTGAGAATTTGGTTCAAGGTACAACCCCCTAGATGAGCATTCTTTACGTCTGGATGCAAACAATCACAATCTTCTATTTTTTTATCTTCATTAAGTTTTCCTCCCGATTTTTTTAAAAAAATTGTGATAATTTTATTTTTTTAGTAGTCCTCCTCATAACTATGAAGTAATAATTATTTTGTTTTTAATTATAAAGTCTCTAATGTCTAAAATTCTGTTTTTTAATATTTTACCTTACAAATTTTTATAAATCATAGAAAGTAACTTTATAATTTCCCCAATTTATAATAAATTGATATTTAAAATCCTAAATAAAAATGTGAAAAATTATGGTACGAGAGATTTTAAAAGATGTGTTTTATATTGGGTATGTTGATTGGGAAGTTAGGAACTTCCACGGCTATAGTACTCATAAAGGTTCTTCATACAATGCCTATTTAGTGAAGAGTGGATCGGATTACATCCTTATAGATACTGTTAAGAGACCTTATTTTCATTATTATTTAGATAAAATTAAAACTGTTTGTGATCCTAAGGACATAAAATATTTTATAATGAATCACATAGAGCCGGATCATTCAGGGTCTTTTCCTTTGATTCTCCCATACTTGCCTAATGCACAAATTATTGCTTCCACTAAAGGAGTTGAAATTTTAGAACAACATTATCATGAGGAAGTGTCTGCTGAAAAGTTTAAAGAAATAAGAGCCGTAAAAGAAGGTGATACATTAGATGCCGGAAATGGAAAAGTTTTCACGTTTGTTCCGATACCTATGATTCATTGGCCAGATTCAATGGTTTCATTCATGTCTGATGAAAAAGGTCCAAATGTTTTATTCTCTAACGATGCATTCGGTCAACATTTTGCCACATCTAAATATTGGGACGATGAAAATGGCTTCACCGAAATAATGTGGGAAGCAGAAAAATATTATGCTAACATTTTGCTCCATCTCTCAAAATTAATTGCTAAAACCATTCCTGCTGTAGAAGCCTTGCCTATAGATGTAATTTGTCCCTCTCATGGAGTTGGTTGGAAGAAACATATTCCTGATATCGTTCAGGCTTATAAAAAATGGTCTAGTGGCCGAATTGATGGAAATAGCGTGGTGATTGTCTATGATTCCATGTGGGAAAGTACTGCTAAGATAGCGAAAGCCCTT
>SDNV01000163.1 GCA_004524515.1 Promethearchaeota archaeon | reverse complement strand
CAGGTACCACGAAACCTATAATAACACCAAAAAGATAAAAAATCGAGCTATATTTTTGAAATTCTCCTCTTTCCCAATCAGATTCCGTAATTTCCGGTAATAAAGCAGATTGCATGAGAAAAATTATGGTATAGGCCGTATCATATATTAACATTGAAATTAACATCCATAAAAAGATTGAAAAATTGTCCAATGTTAAGGGTACAAACCAAACTAATATAAATCCTACGCCTAATAATGGAGCAGTATATCGCATGTAAGGTATACGTCGACCTAATTTTCTGAAACTTTTTGAATCTGAAATATAACCAAAAAGTGGATCATTTATAGCATTCCAAATCGCATAAATTCCTGCAGCAATGGCAATAAAGATAGCTCCCAGTCCCAAATAAACTTGATAAAAATAAAGTAAGAGTGCAGCATAGATTCCAGAGATTATAGATCCGCCTAAACTAGCAAGGCTCCATATAAGTTTATCTGCTTTAGTATAAGTTGGTATAATACTTTCATTCATCTAAATCACATATTTTTAAGAAATTTATAAAAAAATAGAATTTATATGTAATATTTTCTCGAGTTTTTATATAAACCTTTTCTTTCACTATTAAATTAATATAACTTTAATTAAGAGAGATATATTCCAGTGATAAAATGTGTTTAATTCAATTATTCATTGTTTTTACTTTCTTCCAATCTTTTCATGGCTTTTCTTTCTAAGAGTTTTGAATAGGTCTCCCATTTATCTATATCTCCCGGTTTTTTCTCAGTAATTACAAAATTGCAGCAATCTGCCCCTGCAGGAATGGTTTTTGTAAATTCAACTTGAAAATCTTTTTCCAAAATACCTGAATCGCGAAAGGCATCAATAATCCCTTGTACTAAATAGCGTTGTACGCGACAATCGAAAGCGCTATAAACGTCTTGTAAAGGGCACCATAAAATATCAAAAGAACATTTTTCATCACTATCGATCTTTGGATCTTCAATAGAAGTCCAGGCTTGAGTATTAATTATTGTGGCTAAAAAGCTCATTAATTCTATAGGTGTTATATCCTCAGGAAATTCAGCATTCTTTACGATTTGTTTTCCCACCTCATATCCGGTTTTAATTAACGCATCATTCACCGCTTTTTGTCCCTCAATACCAAACTTTCGTTCATTCTCTTTTAAAATATTGATGACTGCCATTGACATAAAGAGACCAAATTGCAGTAAAGCCGTAGGATCAAAATCATCTCTTCCAAGGACATCCTCTCTAAATTGATTTAATGCTACTTTAAATGGTTCTCCAAGTTTAGTTTTTTTCCAATTTGGTTCTATCCGTTCTGAGCCTTTTAATATTCCCTTTTTTATCAATTTTAATCCTCACTCATAAAGTTAATTCTTATTATTTAATTAATTGGTATTATTTTTGACAAATTAATTATTCTTATTTTAATTTTCATAAGAATTTTTTTAAAGAATTCATACGAGAAGCTAATTAGAATTTAATTTTTAAAAAAAGCTAGATAATATAACCCATATAGGGGGAACAAATAAAAGATATAAGACCAAGAGACGATATCTCAAAAATAAACCACATTATTTACAAAATTTTTAAATTTGGTTTTTTAATTATAGAAATTTATCGACTCCTGATGTATCTCATTAAATTTCTTAATTTTTTTCCAACTTCTTCTCTATTCATGTTAGGTTTTTTAATTTCATTTTCAATGTAGATTAAATCCTTAGTTAACGATATTTTTTCCGTATTTGATAGTGGATCTTGAGCAATAATTCGAATTGAAGATGATTTGGAAGTGTCTTTTCTTAATTTTTCAATTTCTCGTTTAAATCTAACATTTTCTAACCTTAAATATCCCATATTATCTTTCATTTCTCGATTTTTTCTATTCAATTCTTCTAATTTAAACTTTAATAATGGATCTAAATTTTTATTTGAGTTATTAGATAAATTATCTTCAATTTCCATAATTTTATCTTCAAGATATTCTATTCTATCTAAGTAATTAGAGATTTCTTTATTTTTTTTCTTTAATTCTGATTCTAACTCTTTGATTTTTTTATTAAGTAAATCTTCCGCCATTATTCTTTCTCTTTAAATTATACATGTTACTATATCTTTTAATCTTTATATTAGCTTTGGAGCTCTCGAATATCAAAATAGAAATGATAATAAAAATTGAAAATATCAAAAAAGAGGACGATTTGAGTGAAATAAATTAGGGTCTAACCTCGATTTTCTAAAATTTTTTGATGTAGTCTCTCAAATGTCTCTTCAGGGATTTTATTTTTCAAATCATCTCTTAAAACTATTCTAATTGCATCATTCGGGCATTTGGACACGCACACACCGCATCCGATACACCAGTCTTTTTCTACTTGCGCGTAATTATTCTGTAAATGAACCGCATCAGCAGGACATATATCAATACAATTACCACACCCAATACACTCCTCCTGTATCGTTTCGCGGATAAAATACGTAGCAATAACCTCGTCTCGTGGCAGTTTTCTTCGTTTTATCCGTCCTAAGTTCCAGCAAGAACATCCACAACAATTACAATTTTGTTGTACATTATCAATCGAATTGTCCGCAAAGTGAACTAATCCTGCTTCAGAAGCTTGTTTATTAATTTTTAAAGCCTCTTCTTTAGATATTTCTCTTGCAAATCCTTTCTCGATAATATATTCGGCTAATTCATTAAATTTCATACAAACTTCTAAAGGATGTCCGCATTCTCTCCCCATAAGTTTTCCAATTACCCTACATGAACAATTTGCAACGGCAATTACTTTGGCATTTTTAATTATATTACTCATTACCTGATAAGGTAAAACCGATTGAATATCTGGTTCAATTGTTTCATCCACGGGGACATATCGGAAAGGGATAGGAGTAGGACAAAATACTTCTTTGGTTACTTGGTTATCAAAGTATTTGAGAATTTGTTTTGCCATACTTTTAGAATAAGGATTCACCTCATTTTTCCAGAAAAAAGTTTGCGGAAAACCATAACCCGGTTGATTTATCGCATATCTTATCTCTCCATCTTTTTCACTTTTAGAGGAAAAAATTAGCCCTCTTGCTGAAAGATTTCTAATTATTTTTTCTAATTGATCTAAAGAGAGATTCAGATTTTTTGAGATTTCACTTATTTTAACCCCCTGCATCGGTATAACCTTATTTGGTAATGCTAACACAACTTTTATCTCCTCTGGACTAAAATTCTCCTTTAAAATTTGAAGCAGTTCTTTTCTAGGTGAATAACTCATCGCTAATAGAGTCAAATGGTCCATTAATTGCTCATATATATCTTGATCTTCCATGATTGAAATCTAAAAAATGTTAATATTCCTTAACTTGAATTAATAGTAAATAATTTTTAAAACCTTATATGGTGATAAAATGCGAATTATCATATCTATTTGATGCAAATCAGAAGATTTAAATTAAATAATTTAGATTAGAGTTTTAAAGTAAATTTCAAAGGAGTTAAAAGTATGAGTGAAATAACTGACGCGAAAACATCTTTAAAGAAGATCATTTCTACTATCGAAGAAATAAATGGTACAAATGTCGATACAGTACCTAAACTTAAGGAATATCCTACAAATTTATTAGGGTTAATTGAACAGTTTGAAAATGAGAAGAACAATAATTTAAAAACTATTGAAGCGAATGATGATGAAATTAACAATCTTAAAAATAAAATTTCACAAGATAATAGAGACATCATAAAATTTGATGAAGAGAATAAGGAATTAACAAAGCAACGTCAAGAGTTGATAGAGAAGATTCAAAAAGTTCAAAATCAATTAACTGAGACTCAAGCAAAAATAAAAATGAAAAAAGAGGAATTGGAGAAACGAAGCCAACGATTAGAAGAGTTAAAGACCAGAATTAGGGAATTAAAGACCCTTCAGGATGAGTTTGATGAAAAAATGATTGAAATTGAATCTAAGTTAAAAGCTGATTACGAAAAGAAAGACAAATTTGCAAAATCTTATATCAATAGAGTCGCTGCAATGAAAGCCCTAATAAAATCTAAATATATCACGTCTCAATTATTACAATTTATCATGTCTTTACAGAAGGGGACAGCGCTAGATTTGAAAAATATTCTTTTAGCCATAGACATGAAAGATGATACTGCTAAAAAGATTTTGAAGAAAATGATGGAGCAAAATGGTCCTATCGAGTATGATCCGCAGGCTGGAACAGTAACTTTAAAAACGGAGGTGGATTTCTTGTGAGCGCAAAAGAAATATTAGCCTTGATAGAGCAATTTGAAACTTCATTTGATACTTATCAACAGTTATTAAAGAAACACAGCGAAGACATTATTCAAAATCTAAGCAATGCTTGGAAAAATATGAAAACCGTCCAAGCAGAAAACGAAAAATTAAAAGAGAAAATACGGGAACAAAATGCAGAAATTACGAGTTTAAAAACAGAATCTGAGGGATTGGACAAAAAACTGGAAGACCTCAAGGCTACAAAGGATGAATTAAGCTCAAAAATTACGGAATTAACCACTACTTTTGAAACTACTACCAATGATTTGAAAAAGCCAGAGTTCGAGCTAGAAAACTTAAGCTCCAAATTAGATTCTGTAAATGAACAAATTACGGCAAAAGAGACTGAAAAAACCACATTAGATCAGAAAAAAGTGGATAATGAAACAAGAGAAAGCGATATGAAAGCCGATTATGCCAAAAGAATGGCAGATTTAGAAAAAGAAATAAATGAGTCTAAGCAAACCAGCTTCTTTACATCCTTTTTAATGGAGAATTCTGATGAAGAAATTCACGAAGTAGATATATTAGCAGCCATAATGGAAAAAGGTACGGCGAATTTAGATGATTTGAAAAAACAGATGGATGTTCCTCCCATAATGGCAGTAAGAACAATCAAACAAATGGCTGTGAAAGGTATAATTAATCTAAATGAAAGTACAAATGAAGTAACCCTTCCCTAATTCTTTTATTTTTTATTTAATTAATTTCTTTTTTTATTGATTAAATGTTAAGTTTTTTGTAGGGATGAAAAAATAAAAATGTTTTCTGAACTCCATTTCTCCTACATATCACATCATAATATTATCACGATACCACACCCTCTTAATATGAACTTTAAGACGGTTGTGAATACATCCTATCGCGACATTCCCGTTGAAGAGTATTTTGACGGATCTTGCCCGAAATGTGGCTCTTTAGCATTAGGGATACGTTCGAGTTATAAACGAACGCTCCTCGACCTCGGAGCTCCCCAGGAGAGGCGGTTTGTCCGCCTTAAAGTAAATTACTTTGAATGCGGAACGTGCGATCATCCTTTCTCGCCAAAGCACCCCGAATTTCCCTCCAAATTAGAATATTCCCCTTCAATCATCCATTATGTCCTAGAGCGTTATCATAGGGACAATATCTCGGGAAATAAAATCGCTGATGTACTTAAAAAGTCGCACGAGGTGGATGTACCCGTAGACACGGTATATTCTTGGATAAAAATTCATTCTGCCGAATATTTAAAAGCAATGGAACAAGAAAAGATCATAGACCATCCCGAATCAATCAAGACAGTCACGTTAGATGGCACGTTTACTTCCGCCGGAAGCGAT
>SDNV01000038.1 GCA_004524515.1 Promethearchaeota archaeon | reverse complement strand
TTTAGATTCTATTAAATCGATAATGGCAAATGGGTTACTAAAAGTAAAAATCGGGAAAAAGGCTTCAAAAAAAATAGATGTGAATGACGCAGGAAATAATTAAATAAATTTCAACAAAAAGTGGGTAGGTGCTTTGAAATTCGAAGTCAATATTTAAATTGGGAGTAAACTGAGTAATTCCAATTCCAACGCGCTACCCAATAATATTATTTTTTTTCTTTTTAATATTTTATTCTGGTATTTATAAGGTATATATATGATATTAAAGTGAAATTTATTTGAATAATTTAATTCGTGAACAAAAATCACTTTAAACGGAGATTTCTTCGATTAATGCCTCTTTTGAATAATAGATTGTATAGTATCCTTTTTTTCTACCAATTATTAAATCTGCTTCCTCTAATATTTTTAGGTGATGAGTGATGGTTGCATTTGTTTTTTCAAAAATTTGAGCAAGTGCACAAGTACACATAGGTTTAAATTCAAGAATTTTATAGATTAAATGGCGAATTTCATTTGAAAGAGCATTATGTAACATCAAATTTCTTTTAAATTCATGATCTAGTTTTAAATTTGCGACAATTTTCTTATGGTCAGTTAAAAATTGTTCGCATGAGATGCCTGACTCTACATCATCAATATATTTTCTAAAACAATCTTTTTCCATTATAAATTCTAATTTTTTTTTTATTTTAAATTTTATCAAATTGATTAGAAAAATTTTAAATTAAATCTATAATTTTTTATTTTATACAATATCAATTTGATGAGTATTTGAATATGGACAAATCCGAATTTGAACAATGTAAGGAATTTTATTATTATGATGATTTTATGAAAAATGCGCTTGATTTCGATAATCTGACTATGGATGATTATATGGAGTTTATGGGTAAAATCCCTCCCATACTCTTAAAGAGTGAAATAAAAGATCCCGTATTACTGTTTGAAGATATAATTGAAGAATTGCGCAAAATATGGACAGCATCCGAAGAATTACCATTTCATGGACCATGGCATCATGGATTAGTACCAGGAGTCATTATTGCTTCATTGAAAAATAATGGATTGGGATTTTCAGAAAAAGACGTTCAAGAAGCTTATTTGAGAGGTCTTAAAATTCCTGCCGGAGGATGTGGTTTTTGTGGAACATGTGGTGGGGGCACGGGATTAGGTATTGCCATGAGTATAGTGAACAGATCCACTCCTTTTCACGATAAAGAACGTTCAGAAGCTTTTATGGCAGCTCTCAAGGCAAATGAGCGAATTGGTAAATTGGGAGGCCCTAGATGTTGTAGATTAAGTGCTTACGTCGCTATAGAACAAGCTACAAAGATTTTAAAAAATATGAATTATGATTTACCTGAGCAAAAAATGATTGGACGTTGTAAAATTCATCAACTGAACGCACAATGTCATGGAATTAGATGTCCGTTTTTTCCACGTTCCTAATATTTATACAAAATTCATTATTTTTCATAAAGCTATATATTTTTTTTTGAATTAATAATGAGAATAACAAAAATTTCATTTCTATGAGTTAATTAATGGAACTTTATAATCTTTAAAAAATCAAATTTTGATTATTAAGACATTTTAAGTTCATTATATGCTAATTTTCCGATCTTTCATATTATTTCAGTATTATTGGGGTTGAGAAGTGTTATATGGGTATTATATTAATATTTATCCTAATCTTCTCTTTCTAATACTAACAACAAGCACAAATTTAAGAAGGTGTTGGAAGAAATTTGAAATTAATTACCTGTCATTTACCGGAGGCATATTTATCCGGAATAGAAGAGCTAGTAAATTTGAATGTCTATCCTAATCGGAGTGAAGTAATACGGGTTGCTATAAGAGATTTGCTTAAGGAAGAGCTTACTTCGATTGTTCGTAGGACCCCTGACAAGGTTTAAATTTTTTTTTTATTTTTTTTTATTTAATTTTTAACTCTTATTCTCTTATTTTTTATGAGTAATCAAAAATAAATTAAGAAATCCTTAATTTAACACATCAAATGGATTTTTTGCATAACGAGTTTAGATATATCGATACGCATTGCCACTTTTTTCCTCCGCAAATTTTTGAGGCAATCTGGAATTTTTTTGAACAACCCGATTCAGATGGTAACCCTCAAGGCTGGATAATTAAGTATAAAGATCCTATAGAGATTTTGGTTGAGATTCTCGAAAGTAAGAATGTTGTCGCATATACCACCTATAATTATGCTCATAAAAAAGGAGTTGCTGAGTTTATAAATGATTGGACCATAAAATTCGTGAAAGGTCATAAGAGAGCAATTCCGTTTGGATGTGTATGGCCTGACGATAAAGATCGACTAGATTATATTGGGAAAATATTTTATGAGTTTGATTTTCTAGGTTTAAAAATACAGCCTTTAGTTCAAAATTTTTATCCAGATGATAAAAGATTGTATCAAATTTATGATATCATAGTTGATCTTGGTAAATGGTTTACGATTCATGCCGGTACTGCTCCTTATGCGAATGAATTTGTGGGTTATTCCCATTTTAAAAAGTTTATAGAAAAATATCCTAATATGAATGTCATAGTAGCTCATCTGGGAGCATATGAATATCAAGAATTTTTCAAGCTTTTAGATATATATGAAAATCTGTATCTAGATACTTCGATGGTTTATATTCCTGGAGAAATTTATCACAAATGGAAACGTGATCTTGATTATCCAACACCAGAAGAATTGTTATCTTATCAAGATCGACTATTATATGGTAGTGATTATCCGAATATTCCCTTTGAATATGAAACCTCTACAAAAGGATTATTTGATTTAAATCTGCCTAGAAAATTTTATGAAAATATTTTTTATAATAATGCTAAAAAGTTATTTAACATTCATACAAATTAAAAGGTTTAAGTGATAAAACTGAGTGAGTTAAGTAAAGAAGATAAATTGTTTTTTTTTGAGAGAAGTTGGGTTACTTTAGATGGACTATGGTTTTTAGAAATAGAAAATGAAACCGATTGGAATACTGCGCTAAAAATTGATAAAATTGTCTGGATAAGGTTATTGAAAACTATTATTCGACGGATGCAAAGATATTTGAAGTTGGACACCCTTTCGCCGGTTAATATAATAAAAATCTTGACTCTTCGATGGTCTATTGAAGGGTGGGAGTATAAGATATTAAAAAATGGAGAGAATGAAATTGATATCGGGATTATAACCTGCCCATATAAAGAAGCGATGAATCGCAATCCAGAACGTAAAGATAAGATAAGCCTAATTTGCAAGAATATGTGTTTACCTTTTTATAAAGAAGTTATTGAGGATACGAATCCGAATATCAGGTTTGATATAACTAAATCGCAAGGTCTTGGCGATAATCACTGTAATTTTAAGTTTACTTTTAAAGATAAGATGCCGCAAAAAGAAGAGAAACTTATAAAAAAAGTGGTTACCTTAGAGGATCGATTGTTTTATTTTGAAAACCACTGGTTTACTATGGATGGACTGTGGATGGTGGAAACTGAGAATGAGTTAGGGAAAAAATTAGCGCTAAAAATAGATATAGTTGTATGGCAAAGATTATACCAAATAATTTTCCGGAGATTAAAACGGTATCTTAACATAGAGGACAATTCTATTAAGGATTTAATTAAAATCCTTGAATTTGCATGGAGTTGTGAAGGTTATAACTATGAGATAGTAAAAAAAGAACAAACTGAAGCGATATTAAATATCAAGGCGTGTCCTTATAAGGAAATGATGGATCGAAATCCTGAGAGACATGAGAGAATTGAAGCCATATGTAAAGATATGTGCATTCCCTTTTATGAACCTGCCATTGCAGAGTTTAATCCAAAGATTCTTCTAGAAAGAAAGCAATTTTTAGGTGTTGGAGATTCGATATGTGATTACCACTTTAAACTTAAATAATTAAACAGATATATAAGATTCATATTAAAAAATTTGAGTAGATAATATTAAAATAATCTATTTTACTTTTAACCTCGTCTATTATAATTTTTCTCTCCTTATCAGTAATAGGATAAAGATTGAATATAATATAATCAATATCCCGTAAAATCTTGGCGATTTCTTCATTCATTTCACCGTTTCTAGCTTCAAATAAATTGAGTATAATTTCGGTTTTTTTAACGATTTCAGATTTAATATGACCATCTGGATTTACTATAGGAAGATGCCTAATCATATACTGATTTAAATTTATTGTAGTATCATTTTGATTATTTATTCCATAAATACAATAAAATTGCATCAAAAGAGAATTAAAAATAGCACATAGAAATTTTAGTTCGTTTGGATCATCATGAAGCAATGAATAGACGGAGGAAGTAAAACAGATATTCTCTTCTGTAAAAATAGCTTCGGGTATGATATTATTATGTTTTATAAGAAGTTTTGGGCTTATATAATATTCATAATTATTACCTTTAAGCACCGTGTCGCTAATTTCTTGAATGTTAAATGATCTTTTCTTTTCTAGATAATAATAGCGAAAATCGTCCTTAGCGCTTATAAAATAACATGAGCCTTTTAAATCCTTTTTTAGATTAGATTTAACGTGTTTTAAGCCTTTGTTTTCTTCTCCCCTAATCATTCGAGGAAATTTTATGTGATTTAAATAATTTAAATCCCCCCTAAATTCAATTTTATTTATTAATTGATATATAAGATTATTAGGTTTAATTCGAATTCTATTTAGCTTAAGTGTTCTTGAATCGCAATAGGGACAGTTTTTTTCAGTTGTATAGACATATAACTTTTTTGAGTTCACATTTAAAGGACACTCTAAATTGAAACAAATTCGTAGCTTATCCACGTCCTGTTCGGGGTAGGTTACAATATGTTTGTTTGGATAATCGTAAATTTCTAAATTTTTAATATCATGATTGGTCTTATTCTTATTTTCATATATTATGATTTGAACCTCATTAGTGGCTTTCTTAAATAGCTTGGAGCCGATATCAAAGATTTTTAAAATATTAGCATTTGAAAGAAGAGTCCTTCTAAATTCAACATATCCTTGCCTAAGGAGAAAACTCTTAGGTACTAATAAAGCAATAATCCCATTGCACCATTCAAGAGCTCTCATTAGAAAAACGCAATAAATATCGTGATATATCTTCTCTCTCTTATATATCTCCTTTTCACTACGAGTTAAAATATTACCATAAGGGGGATTTGACAAAATTATGTCAAATTTGGGAATTTTCGTAAGAGTTAGACTATTTTTTATTTTAAGATTAGGTTCCAACAAATCTAAAATTTTAAACACATCATCGTTTCTCTCTTGATACGCCCAGTCAAATAATTTTAAAACACTCAATTTAATCGCATATTCATTAATATCAAAACCGTAAATGTTTTTTAAAATCTTATCTTTAATTGTTCTGTCATCAATGTTGGAATTTAATGTTCTAATAATATGAAAGAGAGAATTAGCACTACTTAATAAAAAGACTCCGGATCCGCATGCAGGGTCGCAAATCCTAAGATTACATAAAATATTATATAACTTGTTCTTATTAGATGTTTCAAGAGTGTAAATAGTTTCGATATTCTTTAATGGGTCAAAATCTAATTGTTTATTGAGAAAAAGTAATAATGATTCATTAAACATAAATTTAGAGATTTCTGAATCCGTATAATAGACCCCTTCCCTTTTTCTTCTGGGATACCTACTTAAAAACTCATTTTCTGCAGTTTCGGTTAATTTTAAAATATCTTTTATTGTAGTGAAGTCATTTGATTTTAGAGTTTGTTTAAATTTATTAAACAGGTCATCAATTAAGTGATATCTTTCCTCTCTGCTCATAATCTCATAAAGTTTAAGATTTTACTGAATATTAGGACAATTTAATGAACTTATAAATTTTAATATTTAAAGATTACCATCTTATACTTAAATTTCTTTATATTTTTATAGTTTTATTACCTTTATATTATTGAGATAATGACAAAAGAAGATGAAAAAGAAGACTATGATGGAATTTCTCCCATTACTTCCATTATAAAAAAGATGAAAAAGGAATATGACAAAGATCCTAAAGATTGGAAAGTCATTGGTTCAAAAGACGATAAAGGTAATTATGATACTTTAGTTACAAAAAAACCAAATGCGTATTGGTTGAAGTCTAAACAATTAAGTCCTTATTCTGCATTGTCCATGGGTACCATAGCCAGAAACATTGATAAAGATATTGATGAAAAAATAGGTAAGACCATGACCGCTAACGATTTTCTCAGATTATTCGGGATGGTAGTACCCATTAAAAAAGATCAAAGTGTGGTAGCTGCAGGAATAGAAAAATATTCTCAAGAGCATGGAGATTATCTAAAAAAGATAATCGGTGAGAGAGATTCTAATATAGGTCATCAATTAGGTAAGCGAATTGATGCTGAATTCAGAAAAAAGCATCCCTTAAGGGATGGTCTTTATCTATAATATATAAAAGTAAGTTAATATAAAAAATTCTTAATTCTCCTCCTTATCAATTGTTTTATGGAACTTTTATTTTCCATTATCAATTAAATAAAAATAAATGATAAAATTATTAGAAAAAGTACTAAAAAAAGATTAGAAATGTGAAAAAAGTGGAAAATCAAAAGAAATTTGAGTTCAAGGGAGAAGAGATGCTCCAAATTGTCAAAGATTTATGTGATTTTGGATTCCGACGTTCTGGTACACCTCCTGCAGATAAAGCAGAACAATATATTTATAATAAATTGAAAGAAGTAGGCTTAAACGACGTAAAATTTGAAAAAATTGATTTTACTCGGTGGTGGGCAGAAAAACATGAGCTTATAATTATTTCTGAGAAAACTCCTGGAGTTTCGGAAGATCAAACCATCAAAACTTTTCCCGCCTGGTTTAGTGAAAGTACGCCTCCTGAGGGTATTACTGCAGAGGTTGTGTATGTGGGCTATGGAACAAAAAGTGATTTTGACCAAGTTGAGGTGAAAAATAAAATTGCACTAATCGAAGGCAAAATGGTTTTGAATTTTTTTCCTACACATAATGAACGATTATTCAATACCATCAATATGGCCAAAAAAAAAGGAGCAGTAGCGGTTATTTGTACCAATGGCTCTCCTTTAGATTCTATTGCTTATATTGTGCCTACACAGGAGAGTGTCCTTCCTGCTCTTTCGATTAGCAGTCCTGATGGTGCGTATTTAATAGAATTGTGCACAAGATATCATAAAAAACTTTTCGTGAAATTTAGCTTAATATCAAAAACAGGTCCCGCTACCAGTAATACCGTGGTTGGAACGCTTGCCGGAAAAACGGATGATATTATACTAATTGGAACCCATACAGATTCCACTTTCACGGGAGCTTTAGACAATGCAGCTGCTAATGCAGGATTAATTACATTGGCAGAATATTATGCAAAAATTCCCCTTGAAAAACGGGAAAAAACTATGCTTTTCGTAGGGTGGACGGGGCATGAATGTGGATCAGTAGGATCAAAATTATACGTAAAAATGCATGAGGAGATGTTGCCAAAAATAACTACCTATATCTTATTGGATGGATTTGGGTGTAATGGGTATTATAAGGAAGCAAACGAGGGTGTTGTTCCTACGGGACACGACGAAAGAAGAGGATTATTTGTAACTGAAAATTCAGTGCTTCTTTCTTATACATTAGATGCCGTGTTGAAGTATAATTTATTACCTGCAGTGTATGTATCGGCACGGGCATTTCCAGTTGCTGACTTACCCGCATTTGTTTCAAAAGAAGTGCCTTCAATTTTGATTATTGGTAAACCAATTTTATATCATACCAAACTCGATACGATTGATATTATTACCCCTGACCAAATTGAACGCTCAGCCAAGGCTCATATTGAGATAATCGATAAAATTCAGGCCACTCCTCCTGAGGTTATAAAGCAAGCCGATGGACAATTAACAGATATAAATCAATTTATCACTAAAAAAGAAGGAGTAACTATTCCTTCAGTAGTATTTTACGTAATTCCTGAAGTAATCACTGCGGGGGTTTTAGCAATTTTTGTTCCCTCAGTTATAGTTAGTCCTGAAAGTGTGATCTTATCTTTTGAATGGACCTTTGATGATGGGATGACTAGTGACCGCATTATTATGGTTCGCGCATTTAGAAAACCAGGTACTTATCATGTAAGGTTTAAAATAATAGATAATTTTGGAAATGAGAATATTTATGAAAAAGAAGTTAAGGTATTAGAGAAATTTAGGAAAAAAAAATAAAACAATTCAGTACAAATTCAATTTCTTTTTTATGATTTTAACAGAAATTTAAAAAAAATTTTGCTTAAACCTGGCTGTTAAATTATTAACTACATATTTTTTATATTTTTTCTTTAGTTATTGCTTAATGTTATGATTATTTAAAAAGTAGATATTAGTGAAAATAAAAATACCTTCTACAATTTTTCCTTTAATTTTCCTAACTCATTTTGATTTTTAATTATAGGTAAGTTTTTTGAGTAATTATTAGAATTATTAATCAATTCTGTAATTATGGCAACCATTTTTTCAGGTCCGGATTTCGATTCAATAGATTTTGCAAACTCCTTAATATTGTTTACATTTAAATCTTCCACGTAGAAAGGAACACCTTTAGTTAATTCTTCAAGAAGAAATTGGTATGATAAATCAGCATTCCTTTCATTTTTAACTAATGGCTCATCAGATTCTTCAAAGGTATAGGAAACCTCAGTCCAGCGAGAGCCATCAGATTTGGCAGGGATCATCCCAAAAATGTAATCTGAATTATATGTCCAGAATGGAGTATAATTCGTATTATCAAATGAAGCATCTATGATTGCTTTAAATTCTTCAGCACACATAATTACTACATTTTTATAGGTTTTTATTAAATTTTGCTTTTTATAATATTATAATATTAGTTACTTAAAAAATTCTGGATTTTAAAAAAATACTAATTGTAATTACGACATTTTCAATTTGAATGGGTAATTGAATTATGCGTGAACTAAATTATAAAAAATTAGCGAAAGAAATTGAAAGTTGGATTAAAAATTATGTGAATTCCGCGAATGCTAAAGGGATAGTGTTGGGGTTGAGTGGAGGAATAGATAGTGCAGTCACTGCTGCTTTAAGTGCGAATGCCCTAGGTAGAGAGAATGTTTTAGGATTAGCATTACCTATCGAATCCCTGTCTCAAGATCTTGAGGATGCTAAACATGTAGCCAAGAGTTTAGGGATATCATTTTTAATCTCAGATTTAACTTCTGTTTATCGAGAATTAATTAAAGTCTTACCCTCCGAAATAAAATCCAACCAGATGGCAATGGCAAATATCAAACCACGATTAAGAATGACCACAATCTATTATGTGGGTCAATCTAAGGGATATCTCGTGGGAGGGACTGGTAATCGCTCAGAAATTGCCATTGGATATTTTACTAAATATGGAGACGGGGGTGTAGATATCGAACCGATTGGAGCCCTTTACAAGGGTGAAGTGAGAAAATTAGCAAGATTTTTAAAGATTCCTGAAAAAATTATTACAAAGCCCCCATCAGCGGGATTATGGCAGGGTCAAACTGATGAGGGTGAAATTGGGATGAGCTATGCTTTATTAGATGAAATTCTTTATCGAATAGATAATAATTTAGATTTAAATAGTTTAGATCAAGAAAATATTGATAAAGTAAGAAATATGATGAAGAAAGCAGAACACAAAATTAAAATGCCCCCAGTTTTTAGAATAACAAATGATTAATGAAACTTCTACAAACTCGCAATTATTCTTCTAATTTTTGTTATTCGGGAACTAATTTCGTCCAATTGATTTTTAAGGCCTTCACTTCTGCTATTGAATTCGAATTCATCTATAATCCCATTCTGATAATTACCACTTAGATCTTTATAGCCTTTTTCCAAGGAATACCTTCTTCCCTCAAGGGCGATTAATTCTTGATATAACGAGTCTTTATCTTTGGGTAATGCTTCCACACTTATTTCGGGTTCAAGTGGTTTAGGTTTAGATTGTGGGACGGTTTCCATTTTTTGGGGAATGAATTCGGATATTCCCTTTTTGTCGGGTTTCAGATGTGTTTCTTTTAAAGGTTCTGTTTTTCCTATTGTCTTCTGTGGTTCCACTTTTTGTTCTGAAGCTCTTTTACCTACTGAGGAAAACACATTAAATAAATCAGTACCGCTTGATTTGATCGTCTCAGTATCAATTTCTTCTATACTAATAGGGGTGATTTTTGGTTTCTTACTTATCACCGGTGTTAAAAAAGTCGGTTCCTCACCTTTCTCTGTCTCAAGTTTTTCTTCCGCCGGAATTGGAGTTAGTTGAGGCTCTTGTTCAAATGAAACTTCTGTCTTCGAAGCTTCTTGAGTTAATGTAGAATCCTCTTCCTCCCAGTCCATTACTCTCGGTTTTTCAGCGGGTAATGGAGTTAATAGATCATCCTCTTCAGAAATTCTCATAATTTTTGGTTTTTCAGGGGGTAAAGGAGTTAATTCCACTCCTTCTTCCACGATCTCATCCTCTTCTCGGGGAATTTGGGCCAGCTTAAATGGGAATTGTGATTTTGAATCACTACGGGGAATTTCTGATATTACCGGAGTTAGTTTTGGTTTATCAAATGAATCTGCTGTTTCAATTTGCTCATTTAAACTCTCCTCCGTTATTTCGGGTATCTCTTCTGTTTCCTCTTTAGCCTCAAATTTTAAGGCTTCAAAATCCTCTTCCATTGGTTCAATAAACATCTCAGATTCTTCTACTTCTGAATCAATCTTAACTTTGATATGAGGGGGCTTTTCTGGTCTTTTAATGGAGGGGATTTTAATTGTGGGAGGAGCTAGCTTACTCTCTTTTTTAGGAACAATTACCTTAACTGGTTTTTTCTGAGCAATATCTTGGATTCTTTCCTCTTTTCCCTCTAATTCTTTTTTTAAATGTTCAATTGTGTCTTTTAAAGTAGTAATTTCACCCTTAAATTTTTCTGTAACCTCAGAAACTATCTGGGTAATATCTAAAAGATTAGAATCAACCTCAGTACCAATATTTTCTTCTATTTCCTCCTTAATTTTATCAAATCTCTCAATTTGAACACGTCCTTTCTTCATTCCAGTTAATTTTAAAAATTTACCAATATTCTGTGCTAATCCTTCTACCTCTTTAAACCATAAATCCAAAGTATCCCAATTATTTAAGATATCCAGAATTTCTTCGATAAGATGTACGTGTAGGGGAAAAGAATTTAAACTTTTTAAAATATCGAATTTTTCAATCAATTGCTCTCTTGCTTCAATTTCTTCATCGGGTGTAGGTTCTTGATCGGTTAAATGAAGAAAAATTTCATTTATTTCTTGTATTATCTCTTTTTCGCTCATAAGAAATCAATTGAAAATTTACTCTATCTCCTCAGTATAAATAATTCTTTAAGTAATATGTAACTATTTAAGAATTTATTTTTTTGTGATGAGCAGATAAATTAATTTACATTTAATAATAAATAATCCCTCTAAAATAAATAAATTATCCCGGAAAAAATCTTAAAATAAAATAATAGTGTGTATTAAAAAGAGATTTTTGAAGATATAAGTTTAAAATAATTTAATTCAATTAGAATTTAGAAAATCTGTGTTATTATTTTTTAAACTCTACGACCTCGATGGCCACCTTTTCTTCTGCAATGGTCATGACTTTTCGGAGTGACTTCCTCAATTCTTCCAATTTGTAAGCCAGATCTTGCTAGAGCCCGTATACAAGCTTGAGCCCCTGGACCAGGAGTTTGTGACTTGTTACCGCCGGGAGCCCTTACCTTTATATGGATACCATTTATCCCCTTATCCTTAAGATCGTTCGCAACTCTGAACCCTGCTTGCATTGCAGCATAGGGACTGCTTTCATCACGATCGGCTTTTGTTACCATCCCTCCCGTACATTTTGCGAAGGTTTCGGCTCCTGATAAATCAGTTGCAGTTACAATTGTATTATTATAACTCGAGAAAATATGAACAATGGCCCATTTAATTCCTGAACTCAATTTTTTTTACCTTTTTTTATTATTTTGAAGATATAAACGGACTACTCGGGGCAAAAGTGATTAAATCTTCTTCCCCCTTTTTTACAATATAGGAGGGAGAATTTATTCGTTTATTGCCAACTTGTATATGGTTATGTACGATTTTTTGTCTTGCTTCATATACTGTGTTTGCTAGTCCTTTTTCATAAACTAAAGTTTGTAATCTTCTTTTTAATATATCTTCCACCGTTAAAAGGAGTACATCATCAAATTCTGCCTCCGGACCTAAAACACCCATACGCTGAAGTTTATTTATTAATGTTTGTTGAACCTCTAAAGCCTGTTCCCGTGGTAAGGAACGTGATTTTCTAGCCAGGTCTCTCCATTTACCGAGCATAGTACGCATTTTCCAGAATTCTCTTTTATTTCTGAGTCCATACCTGCCTAAAAATTCAAGTTCTTCTAATATTCTATCTTTTTGAAAAGGATGGGCCGGTTTTTTAAATTTCTTTTTTTGTCTTCTAGGATCTCCCATAATCAATTAACTCCGTTTATTTCTTTGCTACTTGACCTCTCTTTTTTCGCATAACTCCAATTACTAATCCGTGTCGTCCGGTGCTCTTTGTTCTCTGTCCTCTCACTTTTAAATGTAAATGATGTCTCACGCCTTTATAACTTTTAATACGTTTCATTCTATCAATGTCTCTTCGCACAGTAATCTCAAGTTGGTTTCCAATCAAGTGTCTATCTTCACCCGTCCTAAGATCTTTCTTTCGGTTGACCATATATGGGGGAATTCCATTTTTAACAGGATTTAGAATAATATCTTCAATCTTATTGAGATCTTTTTCCGAAACTGCCCCTATCCTCATATCTGGACTAATATTTGCCACTTTTATGATTGCTTGAGCAAAACGTCTTCCAATCCCTTTGATTTGTGTTAAACCAAATTCAATTTTAGCATTCCCATCTACACGGGATCTTAATTGAGCAAAATAGACCTGTTCCCGAAAATTCTTCGGTCTGATTGGTGAACTCATATTTGATAAACGAAATAATTTATATTAAATTACAGAATCTAATTTACAATTTTTTATTAATTTTGTGATTTTAGTTCAGATCTTAAATAAAAATACCATAAGGACATAGTTTTATTATTAAAATGATAGCTGAAAAATTTAATATAAGGGAGTCCGTAATTTTTTTTGCTTTTTTTCATTTATGTGTTTTTTACAGCTATTTTTCTTAGTAGCTGCAATTTTTTGAAGCATCGGTAAACCGGGTTTAACTTCTTCTATTGGTTTAGATTCAATCAAATCCTTGTTTAGAAGCGATTCATATAATTTTTTACCCTTTTTAGTTCTTAGAATTACTGTGTTCCATCCAGAAGGAGAACCAATAGATCCCACTGAAATATCCGCCGATTCAGAGGTTAAATCATAACACACTTCACAATCTTCTCTCGCTAAATGACTGATTTCTTTTATGGGAATTGAATATTCTTCACCATTTTGAGTAAATACAAAAAATTTGCCCTTATTGATATCCATTTTTTTTATATTTTTAATATCGACCTTTAAGAGTTCACAAATCTTCATAAGGGATTGGTAGCTAAAGGATTCCATGCAGAAGATTCCAATTCTATATTTCACATTATTCAACGACGGAATACCGATATTATAAATCTCGGATTTAAGAAGCGCTTGCATCATACAGGGAACTCCCACAACTGCCACGTTATGGTTAGAACTATTAAATTCATTTAAAATTCGCAAAGTAGGATTGTTGACATATTTTGTTCCCGCGGTTTGAATAATATCCTCTTTACTCTTAAGTATTAAGGGATCTGGACGCCAGAGAGTATTGCTCATTTTTGCTCCTAATGCATAATCTATTTCCTGGCTGTCAAAAAGATAATACAAACAAGTACTAGAAATCCCCCCATCTTGGCATACTTCTGCGATCTCTTTAATTTTCGTTCGAGCAGAATAGGCTTCAATAAAAGATCCTATTTCAGAATATTCTTTAACATTTTCTGCGTTATCTTGGTACATATTTATAAGTCTTACAGGAAAATAACTTCGAGGACAAACAGTATAACAAATTCCACATCGAATACATTTGTCTTTATCTATTTGACCGAATCCATTAAGTACATTAAGACAATTAACCGGGCATATGCCTGCACAGGTTCCACAACCAGAACAAACCTTTGAGTCGAAAATAACTTCAACCGGTTCATAAATGGATTTAATTTGGGAAGAATCTCCTTTAAAAGAAGATATGTTAAGATCTCGGAGAATTGGATGAGGTGCTAAATCCTCTCCAATATTTTCAATTGTATCATAAATCTCCTCTATAGTTATTACATTTTCAAATTTAAGAAGTTCAACTAAACTAAGAACCTTTTTTAGTTCGATAGAGTTCTTTTGGGAATATTTTTTAAGAGTGTCCAGAGTAACAATTTTTTGACTCTTTAAAAATTCAAAAAGGGAATATTTTAATAATTCTTCATCAAATAATTTGAATACCAAAGAATAATACTGATCTTCGGAATAAATACCCGTAGTTAAGATATCTTCTTTGGCATCTATTAAAGCTCTCACTCTAAATGAATCTAAGGTATCTGCAATATTTTTTAAGTATTCCCATGAAAAAGATCTTTCACGACTCATAAATTTCTATATTTTTATTTTTATAATTAAACATTTTTTTCCGAATACCCTTGCGGAGGGTTAGTTTCCTCTCAACTATAATTTGATTGAAAGGATCATTCTAATTCGGATTAAGTTTACGTTTTGGCATGGGAGGTAGGGCTTGGACCTTACGTGTGATATCTTCTACGGAAGAGACAAAATTTTCTACTTCAGCCGCAGCACAAAAATATTGTTCTAGTCTTTCGGGATGTATTCCAAGATGTTGAAATAATTTTTTTAAAAATTTGACATGGTTATAAGTATTCATATTGGCATTACCGTAATTACACTCCCTTTCATGACAAGAGATGATAGCAACTCCATCAGCTCCATTTAGAAATGCTTCCATAATTAAGTGAATCCCCACTCGTCCTGTACATCTGACACGAATAAGATGAAAGTCAGCAGAATATGATTTTCGTGTGGTTCCAGTTAAATCTGCAACAGCATAACCTCATTTTTCACAGCCAAAAGCTAAAATTGTTCTTTTATTTTCTTCTTTTTTACTCAAATCTACTCACCCGATATGTTTAATTTTGGATCGCTTCTTTAGGGGTTTCTATTTTAATTTGTATCCCTCCAATCCCCTTAATTTCTTCTTCAAATTGAGTATCCCTGTAATATTTAAGATCTATCGCTCTTGCAGGACAGGAAGTCACACATGCACCACAGCCTTTACAGCGCAATTCATCTACAACAGCAATTTCATTTTCATTAACTTTGATAGCGTCAAAATCACAAATTTTTTCACATCGGTGGCATCCCATACATAGTGTATCATCAACCTCAGCAATTATTAATTCTTGAATTAGAGTATCCTTGGATAATAATGTTGCAGTTTTACTTGCTGCGCCTAAAGCAGATGATACCGAATAGGGAATGTTTTTAGGACCAGATGCACATCCACAGATATAAATTCCCGTATCTTTAGTCTCAACTGGTTTAAGACACCCATGAATCTCAGATAAAAATCCATTAGGCCCTTTACTAAGTCCCATAATATTTATCATTTCTTCTGTTCCTTTAGAAGGAACTATTCCTGTAGATAAAACTACTAAATCAAAGTCCATATGAGACACATTATCTTCGAGAGTTATATCAAAGAATAATCTTAAGGACCCATCCTCGTTTAACTTGATATCTCCTGGTTTACCTTTAATGAATGATACTTTCTGCGCCCTAATATTTCGGTAATATTCTTCATTATTTTTATCCCATGTTCTAATATCAATATAAAAAATGGTTACCTCCATATCGGGATATTCTTGTTTTAATAATTGAGCATTTTTGAGGGCCACATTGCAACAAACTGCACTGCAATAAGAATTCCCCCTTAATGACCTAGAACCAACACATTGAATCATAGCAACATTCCGGGGAGTTTTTCCATTAGAAATACGATATACATGTCCCCCTGTAGGACCAATTGGACTAAGCAACCTTTCTAATTCAATTTGCGTAATTACGTCAGATAAAATACCATACTTAAATTCGTTAGTTTGAATAATTGGATATTCATCCCAACCTGTAGCAATAATTATGGCCCCTACTGTAATATCTAATAATTTATCTTCTTGATCAAAAGAAATAGCTTCCGCAGGACAGACGCGTTCACAACTCTTGCAATCAATACAAACTTCTTTATCAATCAATGCAAGCTTAGGAACAGCTTGTGGAAAGGGAATATAGACAGCTCCTCTTTCTCCGATTCCACGATCAAACTCATTTGGTACTTTTATTGGACATTTAGTAGTACATAATCCGCACCCCGTACATTTTTTTTCATCCACATACCGTGCATTCTTTCTTATTTTAATATGATATTTGCCGGTTATTCCACTAAATTCAATTATATCACTATAAGTTAATAAATTGATATTTGGATGTTTTGATGCATTTACCATTATGGGGGCTAAAACTCATATACCACAATCATCAGTAGGGAATATTCTGTCAAGTTGAGCCATCTTCCCTCCGATAGTAGGTTGTTTTTCCACCAAATATACTTCAATACCTTGATTAGCTAAGTCCAAAGCAGCATTCATCCCCGCAATTCCCGCACCGATAACCAATGCGGATTTAGTGATAGGAATTTCTTTATAAGGAACAGATTCTAACTCTCTCGCCCTATTGATTCCTGCTAATAAAAGTCTCTTAGCTTTTTCTGTAGCTTTCTGTTTATCACCTTGATGCACGAATGAGCAATGTTCTCTCAAATTCACCATTTGAAAGTAATAGGGGCTTAATCCTGCTTCCATTAATATCGCTCTGTAGGTGGGCTCATGTATTTTAGGAGTACAGGCGGCAACTACAATTCTATTTAAATCTAATTCTAAAATATCATTTTTTATGATATTTTGTCCAGGATCGCTACAGGTAAATTTATTAATTCTTGCAATTACTACATTAGGTAAGGGTTCTACAAAATCTCTAAGTGCTGCACAGTCAACATGAAGTCCAATATTTACTCCTCACTCACAAACATAAACGCCAATTCTTAGTTTATCCTTGGTCTGACTAACTTCAGACATTTAAAACACCTTTTTAATGATCACCATAAATTACTTCAAACTGATTGAATTATTTTGAAATTGAATATTTTTCCAAATTACTTGAGTAATGAAATAAATAAAAAAATTTATTCTTTCTTATTAAGACTTATAACGAACTTTTTACTTGCTCATGAAAAAATTAAGAAAAATGAATGTCATTTTGCTTTTTAATAGTTAAAAAATTAATTTTGGCGTTTTATTATTTTAATTTTTAGCATAATTCAAAGATAGTTGATCTTTTAACTTCATGTCTCATTAAGCTTATTATAGAAATTACATTTTTTTATAATATGGCTGAGACTAAGAAGGAAGAAGACCCTTTGGAAGAATTTGTTGAAAATTTCATGATGAAAATGGATTTGAAGGGAAAAGAAATAATGATTAAAATTAAGAAATTTGCTAAAGATCTGGGATTGGATTATGAGAGAGTAAAAGAAGCATATATATCCGATAGTAAAATAGAAGAATTCGCAAAAAATATTATGGAAGAATCGGGAATAAAGGGTATAAACGAATTAAAAGCTATAAAAGATTTTATTAAAAAATTCGGATTCGAAAAAGAGAAGATCAAGACAATTTATTTTGAATTTAAGAAAAAGGAAGATTTTGCGAATAAATTAATGGAAGAAGTAGGTATGAAAGGAAAAGCAAGTCGTCTTAAAATTATGAAAATCATGGATCATGTCGGATGGAACCGGCAAAAAATAAAAACTGCTCTCTTACGCTCCACTATTTCAGAACGTATAGAATCTCATTAAATTTTTTGATCCGGAATTTATAATTTACAAATTTAATTTAAGGATATCTTCTTATAAATTAATTATAATATAAGATATGTTATCTTAGGAGTATATCTGATTAAAAAATGCTTGATATAGAACTATTTCGAACCCAATTAGAGAGAATCATTCAGTCTGAAAAAGACAGATTTAAAGATCCACATAATGCTGAAAAAGTAGCAGAATTGGATGGAAAGTATCTGGAGGCGTTAAAACAAGTTGAGGATTTAAGACAAAAAAGAAATGAAATCTCCCCTCAAATTGGTAAATTATTAAAGTCTGATAAGAAAAACGAAGCAGAAAAGTTAAAAAAAGAAGTAAAAGATATTAAAGACCAAATTGAAAAATTAGAGAGTTTAAAAAATGAATATCTTGAAGAGCGAGAAAAATTTCGCTATAAAGTCGGAAATATAATTCATAAATCAGTGCCTGTGGGAGAGATTGAAGATAAAAATGAGTTATTGAGAGAAGTGGGAAATAAACCAACTTTTAATTTTCCGCCATTAAATCATGTGGATCTAGTAGAAATTATTGATGGTGCGGATACCAAAAAAGCAGCGGAAGTAGTAGGATCTCGATTTTATTATTTGAAAGGAGATCTTGTTCTGTTGAATTTAGCTTTAATGAAATTTGCGTTAGATTCCTTAATTGGAAAAGGCTATCTTCCCATGTGGACGCCTTTCTTTATTAAATATGAAGTAATAAGAGCTGCGGCGGAATTAGCGGATTTCGAAGAACAATTATATAAAATTCATGATGAAGATTTATTCATGATAGCCACATCCGAGCAGACTTTAGCAGCCTACCATTATGATGAGATTATTGATCCGGATCTGCTACCTTTAAAGTATGCTGGAGTATCATCATGTTTTCGAAGAGAAGCAGGATCACATGGAAAAGATACTTTAGGCATATTTCGTATCCACCAATTTGAGAAGATTGAACAGTATGTTTTCTGCAAACCAGAAGATTCATGGAGTATTCATGAGGAGTTAATAAAAAATGCAGAAGAATTATACCAGAAACTCAAACTTCCATATCGCATAGTTAACATCGCATCGGGGGAATTGAATGATAATGCTGCCAAAAAATATGATTTAGAAGCATGGTTTCCCGCTTCGCAGACTTATAGGGAGCTTGTAAGTTGTAGTAATTGTACCGATTATCAAGCAAGAAAATTGAAAATCCGAATGGGAAAAGTAGGAGCAAAGGAAGAAAAGCAAATTTTGCATACCTTGAATTCTACAGCAATAGCCACAGAAAGAACTATATGTGCTATTTTAGAGAATTATCAAAATGAGGATCATTCGATAACTATCCCGAAAGCACTTCAAAAATATATGAATGGAAAAAAAGTTATGGGAAAAAAACATTAATAAGCAAATAAAATTAAATTAATTTGAGTTAAAAATGGTTGAAGTAGCATTAGAAGAGTTTGAAGATTTTTATAAGGAAAGATTAAATAGTCAATTCTTTAAGATTAAAAGAGCTTTAAAGAAGGTACTTTCCGATATAAGTAGTAGTTTGGTTGATATTAAAATTTCAATGGATCATTTTCAAGAATCTGCCTCTCAAAAAATAGATGAAAAATCGCTAAGATCCTTAAATTTGTTTTATGACAGAGTTAAGGGGTCGATTGATGATATAAAAATCCCAGACGAGGATGATATTACTTATTCAAATTTAAATGATCTCACCAATTCCATTAAAAAACTTTTTAATACAATAAATGAAATTGCGCGGAAATCCCTTCCTAAATTTCAAAAGCAAGTCCAGTCGGAGATAAAAGAGCTTAATTATGTGACCCGAAAACTTGGGAAAAAACAAGCAATTTTGGATCAATTTATGCGAAAGAAATATGGAGATGTGAGGAGTGCGGAAGATTTACTCAATAAGCTCCCTAAATTTTATAGTTTAAAGGAAAATATTGAAAATGCCAAAACAGATATGGATAACTTCCAAAAAGAGCTGAACGAAAAGCAGGAAACATTGAATAATCTAAATTCGGAATTACTTAACCTGGAAAAAAATGAATTGTTTAAAGAGCTTGAAACGAAAAAAGATGATATATTTCAGTTAAGAATAAAAATTAATGATCAATTAGGTTTCAAAAAAGCATTAAAAAAAATGAAATTTGAATTGGAAAAGAATAATATTCACATCTCAAATTTTGATTTAAACTATTTGAAAGAATTTTTAAAAAATCCTATTGCATCGCTCATTAAAGAGAGGACCGATTTACCTAATTTTAAGGGTACCTTAGTCCATCTTAGGCATGTATTAGAAGAAAATAAATTAAACCTTAAAACGGATACGAAAGAAAAGACGATTGAACAAATAAATGCAATTTTTGATGAAAAAACAATATTCGATGATCTCGAAAAATTAAAAGGATTAAGAAATGAGATAAAGGAAATTCAAAAAGAAATAGAAACGGCAGGTTTAGCTCAAAAATTAGAGGACATTAAGAATCAAATTTCTATTAATACTGTTAAGGTTGAACACATTCAAGCAGATCTTGAGAGGAGAAATAAAGATTATTTAAGAAATTTATCTGCTTTGAAACAAGAAAGAGATGATTTCCAAAATCTCATAGAGAAAGTCATTGAGGATGAGTTTAAGATAAATATTTCTTTTGAATTCTAAAATCCATTTTTCATTTTTTTGTTATTCTGAATTGTCTATTATCATACAGACTACTTTTTTGTAAGGTTAATTTTAAATTATTTTTTAGATACCGATATGTTTCTGTGTCTTTCAAATTTAATATTTTTAAATATTGATACGCTAAGAGGAGGTCCTGTTTGATATCAATATCGAATCCAGCCCTAAATGAGTCATAGATTGCAATTTTTTTCAATCCAATTTTCTTCGCATTTTCAATCAACGCAATAAAAGAGGGAATATTGGGATCAGAAAAATAGGTGGGCATTATATTAGGGGGATTTCTGCCAAGAATTGAGACTCCTGCGGAATGAATTGCTGGACATACAACTAATTGGTTAGTTTGTATAAGGGAATTGATTTCGCTAAAATTTTTAGCGCTGATTAAAACCGTATCTAAAAAGCTAAATATTGTCTGTTGAGCATTATATTTTTGGATAGCGATATTATTCAAATCTAAAATTACTTCATCAAATGTTTTTCGGGGTTGAGTTAATTTTTCTTTAATTCCTACCAGCCCGTATTTGTTTGCAAGCTCTAATATTTCATTCCCATGGCAATAAACTATAATCCCTTCAAATTCTTTAACGTTTGAGAGAGTAATTCCAAGATCATTGAACATCGCAATTGTTAATTCTTTAAGCTGTACTTTTGAAAAACAATCTCTAAGTCGAGATTTGGTTCGGGATAATGGTGCTACAGGAACTAGTAAATAACTCATATTTTTATATGAAATGTTTTTCTCAAAAATCGTGAAAAATTAAAAATTTAAAAAATAAGAATTAAATTATGTATTTAAGCCTTAAGATTGTTTAAAATTTGAACCGATAAATTTTCAAATGCAGCATCCACACTTTCATTGAATTTTGCAGAAGTTTCAAACCAATTAACCCCTAACTGTTCTGCTTTCGATTTAATCTCATCAGTTTGAATTTGTCTCATATCCTCTAAATCAATTTTATTTCCAATTAATATATAGGGAATATCTCCACTTAATTCTTTCATTTTTGAAATCCAAAAATCTAAATTTTCAAATGTTTCTTTCTTATCAACATTGAATACAGCATATATTAATATTTTTTATCCCTTAAAAAAATGTTAGCAGAAGTTCTGAAACGGACTTCGAAGATAACTGGGAGGACATATTAACCCGAAGTTAATATTAAAAAAACCAAGATCTAAAGATTTGACTCTTCTTTAAGGTTTTTTAATTAATTATTTTTGCATAAAAACTTACGAATAATAGGCATATAATCAAAATTATTGCCATAGAGAGACAACTCTTCAATATTTTGAAGTTGTAGAATTGTCTCAGGAACAGTCTTCAATTTATTATTGGAAGCATCAAAACGCACCAAGGATATAAGCTCGCCGAATGAATCAGGAAGCTCTTTAATTTTATTGTCATAGATATAAAGCCATACTAACTTTTTTAAGTTACCGATTGAGCTGGGAATGGTTTTTAACTTATTTTTTTGTGCGTATAATTCTACGAGAGATTCAAGCTGCCCGATGGACTCTGGTAAACGAGTTAATTTGTTTCGCTGCAAATCAAAATACCCTA
>SDNV01000162.1 GCA_004524515.1 Promethearchaeota archaeon | reverse complement strand
TTTCTATTTCATTAGATAATATATTTTTATTAAAAACAATTAATTAAATTAAAACACTGTTTTTACTTAAATTATTTGACATTAGGAAGGATTATAAATTTTTTTTGTAGGAGATATAATTGAAACCTATTTTGGGAATATTATTGGGAGAAGCTACAGGTATTGGCCCAGAAATTATTGCCAAATTATGTGCTGAAGGAAAAATAACTGCATGGTGCCGACCTATTTTGTTAGGTGATGCTCGGGTATTGAAACTTGGAATGAAATTTGCTAAGGTTCAATTTCCCTTTTCAATAATTGAAGATATTAGCCAAATAGATTGGAATGGACCAATTCCTTTATGGGATTTAAAAAATTTCGATCCTGGTAATATCATTATGGGACAAATCTCTGCTGATTCTGGCAAAGCAACTGGGCAACAATTTGAATATGCTTTACAGTTATATAATAAAGGAATAATCGAGGGATTTAGTTTTGCACCATACAACAAAGCAGCATTAGATCAAGGAGGATATGATATATTTAAGCTATTCTTACGCAATTTAAAGTTTAGCTGGCCCTTTGGAGAATTGAATGTGGTAAATAATTTATGGGTTTCAAGAGTTACGAGCCACGTTCCGTTAAAAAAGGTTTCAAGTCTTTTAACTGTTAAGAGTATTTTAGGTGCAATAAAGCTACTTAATGAAACATTGATATTAGCTGGAAATGATTATCCTCGTATAGCTGTAGCAGCATTAAATCCCCATGCTGGTGATGAAGGCCTTTTCGGGAAAGAAGAAAGTGAAGTCATAGCACCTGCTATTGCTTTAGCAAATAAGGAGGGAATAAATGCTATGGGCCCTTTTCCAGCTGATACATTATTTGTAAATGCATTTAAGGGTTTATATGATGGAGTTACCAGCATGTATCATGATCAAGGGCAAATTGCTCTCAAATTAATGAATTTTGAATCCGCAGTAACAATTCTAGCAGGATCTCCCTGCCCTATGACTACCCCTGCCCATGGAACTGCATATGATATCGCAGGAAAAGGAATAGCTAATGCAAATGGAATGAATAGAGCAATTGAAATAGCTGCCGCTATAGCACAAACGAAGAAAGACGATTAAAAGATTTTTTATTTAATTGCTCTAATTAAAGTTCAAGTAATAATTAATAAAATAAAAATTAGAAGAAATGAAATAGAATTGAAAAAAAAATAGATATTAATCTGAAATACTGCCTTTTTTAGAATTTTATTCCCATCTATTTCAGTTGTAATATCTTTCCAATAATCCAGTTTTTTACTCATTTTCTCTCAATTCATTCTAATTTGATCTTCTCAATTTCATTAGGTAATACTTTCATCAGAGGGAATAAGATGATTATAGCCATAAGTGTTGCTATAGAGAGAATCACATAACCGGGTTGATATAAATTATTGTACATTAGAAGAAAGATACTCAAGAGAAATATACTTATACTTCGACCGAAAATATAACTCAAATTATTTATCGCATATGTAGTTGATCGATTATTTTCCGTGGTAACATCTGCAAGTGTCGCTTGGGTAAGAGGATCAATTCCACCAAAGCAAGTTGCGGCCAGACTTGTAATAATTATGAAGATTAGAAGAAGGGGGATATTATCCATAGATATAGTGATTGAATACCCTATAAAATTCAAAATAGCTCCACATGTAACTAAAATTAATACTACTTTAATTCTCCCATTCTTATCATTTTCATATTTTTTATCTCCCACATGACCAAATATAGGCCCCGCCGGAATTTGACCAATTTGAAGGATTACAAAGAAAAGAAAAGCCATTTCGGGTGCAAATCCGTAATCATTGCGCAATAGAGTTGTATAATACTGTGAAATTGCGCCATACCAGAAGAAAAGCAGGAAGTTAAAGAATACAATTAGCAATATCGCTCGATTATGAATGATATCTTTAAAAGCTTTAGTACTTATAAATTCACTTTCATCTGTTAGCTCCTGTTTTTCAGGTAATTCAGCACGGATTAAAAGAATTATACAGAGTAAACCAGCAATTGAAATAATATATAAAGGGGTTTGCCAAGGAAATCTGGGAACTAAAAACGCCGAAAGAAGAAAACTTAACGCAATACCTGTGATATAAAATAATTCTTTAATACCAAAGGCTTTACCTCTCTTTTCTGCATCAATTAAATCAACAATTGCTGAATAAGATAAGGGTAAGATTGCGCCAAAACCTACTGCTGAAAAAATTTGAAAGATTACTAATGTCATAAAATTGTTTGCAAAGGTTGTAAGAAAGGTAAAAATAGTCCAATCGATCGTTGCGATTATTAATAATTTTTTGCGATCGAATTTTGTATCTAATATAGCCCATACAATCGAGAATGCAGCGCTTACTGCCAAAAATATCGATACTGTAATTAAAACCTCGGATTGTGATACATCAGGTAATGCATTTGCTATATCTATTGCCATCGGAGATAAAATACTAATCAGTGCAGAGGAGAAAAATACCACAACTATGACAACTTTAAATGATTGTTTTTGATTCATAATATTGAAAAAATTTTGAAATATTTAAAATTTCGAATTTTTCCTTCTAATAAAAAATATTCAAATATTCAAAATTATTATAAAACTACCTCTTTCATTATAGGTTTAAAGAATCAGTTATAAATTAGATTAAATATTTCTATTTTCAGTATAATACATAATTATCTATAGTATTCATTTTGAGTGAAGTAATTGAAAATTAAAGAAGATCGATGTATTGGTTGTGGGCAATGTGTTATAGTTTGTCCAGTGCAAGCAATTCAATTAATTAATAATAAAGCGGTAATAGACAGAGATATATGCGTGGAATGTTCTGTTTGCTTAAGATCCGCAAATTGTCCATCTAATGCAATTAAAAGAGAAAAACTAAGAATGCCCCGTTTGGTAAGAAATCCTTTTAGCGATGTTATCGCCACCCATAAATTAACTGGTGTGCCCGGGAGAGGTACCGAAGAAATGAAAACAAATGATGTGACAAATCGGATTAAACCAAAAGAAATCGGTTTTTCTATAGAAATAGGACGTCCTGGTAAAGGTGCACGTTTAGGTGTTGCGGAACAATTTACAATACCTCTTGCTAAGATTGGAGTAGAGTTCGAAGCAGCAAGTCCTCTTACCGCATTATTAGCAGATGATAAAGGCCATCTTCAAGAAGAGTTGAAAAATGAAAATGTTCTTTCCGCAATAATAGAATTTAAAGTCCCTTATGAAAAAACAGTAGAAATATTAGATTTAATTAAGAAATTAGATAAAGAGATAGATACTGTTTTTAGTGTGGGTGTAATATCTCGTTTCGCGGAGGAGGGAAAAATTCCCGTGATGGATATACTTAATGAGAAGGATTTTTCAGTAAGACCTAATGCTAAAATAAATGTTGGCTTAGGACGAGCCTAAAATTAAGGAGGTTTCAAAAATATGACTCATTCTTTACATAGAAAAGGAATTATTAATGATTTAAAAAATGATTATGTTATCATTGCAATGTTAGCAGCAGGCGTGAATGATAAAACTGTTTATCAGGATGCGAAACAAAGACAGCTTCGAATAGGAGAAATAATGAAAAATAATAATCCGACCAATTTATTAAATGAAGCAGGTTGGAGATTATCTTCTGTTGTACAGGGGTGCTTTTCTGACATTGCAGATGTGAGAGAAATATTAAAAACAATTAAGAAGGAAGATCTAGGAATTTCCGTAGTTGTTTCAGGTCTGATATCCGAGATTCAGGATATGTGTCAAGATATTGACTTAACAATGCACACAGTTAATCTTTCTTTAGGTGAATTCGGTAAAAAAAATATCTTACCTTCTGATAAAACCTTAGAAATTACCACATTGTGCGGTCATCATTGTATATCTTCTCAATCTGTAGAACATTATGTAGAACAGATTAAAAAAGGCAAAATCTCAGTAGAAAAGGCAGCCGAGAAATTGACAGCGCCTTGTGTATGTGGAATATTTAATACCAATAGAGCCAAGCAAATTCTAAGAGAATTAGTTGATGAATCAGCATAAATGAATTTTAAACTCTAAATTCAAATATAAAATCCTTTTTTTCTCTAATAAATAAACAATTATAATCTTTTTATTTCTTTGATATTAATATTCATTATTAATGCTGTAATTATATTTTATTTTGCTAAATAATTAAATATCAAAAAATTAAAGGGAAATCTATGAAGGAAAATGCAAAAAAATACTGGAATGAAAAATGGTGGGTATCCCCACTTAATTATGAAGAACAATTGATTAAAAACCTTAATTTGCCAAAAAGAGTATATGTAAGAGATTCGACAATCAGGGAAGGAGAAGAAACTCCCGGCGTGTATTATACTTTAGAGGAAAAAATAAAGATTGTAGAAAAATTAGAGGAAATAGGTGTCGAGCATATTGATGTGGGGTATATAGGAGCAGTCCAAGATCAATGGGATTTAGCCAATCAGATCAAGGAATGTGGAATGAAAATAAAAACCTATTCTCATTTAAGTTCTAATCCCACTCGTTGGGATGATGAGATTAAAAAATCATTAGAAACAAAACTGGACTATATCGGATTTGGAATCGTTTTAACAGAATGGCAGCTGGGATTATTTAGCGGGGATTCAAATATTACCCCAGAAGTCATTATTTCATTAATTCCCAGTGTCCTAAAAAGAATCAAAAGATATGGAGGCAAGGCTATTTTAGATTGTGTGGATGCGACGCGGACAGATCTCACCCTCTTAAAAAAAGCAATTGAAAAAGGAGTAAAGAATGGTGCCCAAATGGTAATGCTATACGACACTGTAGGTGCATGTCATGTCTCTGCGATTTCTTACATGATAAAACAACTCATGCCTGTTGTAAGGGATATTCCTCTTGGAATGCATGTACATGATGATTTTGGGTTAGGAACGGCCTCCACTATCGCGGCAGTAGAGCAAGGAGCCATATATATGGATTTAGTTGTAAATAAATTGGGAGATAGAGCGGGAAATAGTTCTTTAGAAGAAGTAGTAGTATCTCTTGAAATGTTGTATGGAATTGACACAGGCATTGATCTTTCAAAATTATATGACCTGAGCAAATATATTGAAAAAATATCTGGAGTCCCCTTACCCTACAATAAGCCCGTAGTTGGCAAAAATACTTTTATCCATGAGAGCGAACTTCATGTGATGAGTGCATTAGAGAAGGATAAGTATTGGATGTGCTTTACTCCGTATAGACCAGAAATTGTGGGACAAGAAGAGAGTGTTGTCTTCGGTCCCACCACTTTACATGGAGATGCTATAAAAATTAAATGCAAACAATTAGGTCTTGAGAATTATGAGCTTTATTTGGATGAGATTATGCAAGCTGTTCATAAAATAATAATGGAAAAAAAAATCATTGAGGAAAGAGAATTGGAACAAATCATTAAAAAAATTGCTAAATAATAGGATTTTTCTCTTTTATTTCGACCATTGCTTTATTTTTATAAAAATTAAATATTTATATGTTAAAGTGCTCAGTTTAATAAAAAAAAAGATTATAAACCAAGCTAATGGACTTCAAATTTCCAAAAGATAAAGTTTTCAGAACAAGAAATTGTTTTCAGTGTAAAAAGGTAATTGATTTTGGGGATTATTATATTCGGAATAAATCTTTTCCGGAACATAGATTAATTGAATTATGGGAAAATAAAAATTTAGAA
>SDNV01000161.1 GCA_004524515.1 Promethearchaeota archaeon | reverse complement strand
TTATGAAAAAACTAGATATAACGAAAAAGCTTCTGATGAAGAAGCAATACATAAGTTAAATTTAAGGGGTAATGAGAAGATTTTGGACCTTGGATGTGGACCTGGGAGTAATACGTTAGAATTAGCAAAATTAGTTCCGAATGGTAGTGTGGTTGGAATAGATTTATCAGAAGAGATGATTGAGAGAGCAATTCAAATTTCTAAAAAATTAAACATTAATAATATAGAGTTTATTACTATGAGCGCCGCTGATATTGGCTATAATAATGAATTTGATGTTATTTTTGCTGCGGGCTTACTATGTTTAATAGCAGATGTTAAGCATCAACTTATTTTAATATATAACGCTTTAAAGAAGGGAGGGCAATTAATGCTCAAAGTACATTTAAAAGAATCAAATGGAGATTATGCTGCAATAAATCTTATGAAACTCACATATAGAAAAGTATATAGACCTTTTTTTAAAAATTACACAATTCCTATTTTTTATAGACCTAAAGAGTTTTATACTGATCTTTTAAAAGAAGTTGGATTTAAAAATATTAATGAAAAATTTTTTACTATAAGGAAATTCTTTAGAAATTCAGATATTAATGATCAAGTTACCTATTATAGGGGAGCTGTTTTACCACTCTTTATAGATTATCTTCCAGATGATAAGAAGCAAAAGTTTATAACAGATTTTGAAATGGTAGTAAGAAGTGATCCTGATCCATTAAAATTAGAATTTCAGAAAGCTATTATTTCTTGTATCAAATGAAAATAAGGAAAAATATGTGTTATATAAATTCATCTAATTTATTTTAAATATTATAAAGGCTTTCTATATACTTAATTCCAAGGTTTATTATGGTAAATACTTTATTAATTAGTCATATATATAAAAGTTACAATCTCATTTACTACTTTTTCAGGAATTTCTGCATTGATGCCGTGATTTTGCTTTTTAAAAACAACAAGTTTAGAATTTGGAATGAATTTGTTTAATTCATAGCTCCGTTGGGGGGAGACGAGGCTGTCCTTATCACCTGTGAGGATGAGAGTGGGAACTTTAATGTTCTTCAATTGATCCTTTACATCAAAATCATAAATGAAATTTTCCATGGCGGCAAATATAACGTCTGGTGGACATTTCATTTTACCCTCAACTTCTTTTTCTAAATATTCGGGGTGCTCTTTTTTGAATTTAAATGTATAGGCACTTCGTGCGGTTATTTTAAAGCTTTCCTCCAAATCACCCAATTTTCCTGCTTTATAATCTTTTAAAACTCCTCCCATCCAATTCATTGTATAGGAAGTACTTCCGAGAATCAGCTTTTCTATAATCTCGGGGTATTTTAAGGCAAAAACTTGAGCTATCATTCCGCCCATACTATGTCCATAAACAGAAACTTTATGGTATTTATTTAATAATCCCAATGCTTTTAGCAATAGATAATTGTCTTCAGCAAATTGGTCAATCGTATAGAGTTTTTTAGTTGTCTCATAATCATCTTTAATTATAGGCTTATCAGAATCCCCATGACCTCTCAAGTCAGATCTTAGAACTAAAAATTCTTTTTTAAGTAGAGTAAAAATCTCATCATACCCATACATCCAAGAGCCATAACCATGAATTAATAATAAAAGCCCTCCGTCTTTATTTCCTTCCAACTCATAATTGATATTGATATCATTATCTAATTTAATAATAGGCATATGAGTAGAAAGTGAATTTTTAATAAAAAAAGATATCTATTAATCACAATTTATAGGATGAGTTATAATTGTAATATAAATAAATTAAAAACAATTAATCAACATATAATGAATGAAATAACCGATGAAATAAAGGCTTTAATCGAATCTAGTACAATAATTGACAGTCTTAGTCATGGTCCTATCTTATGGACAGAAGATTTAGTGAAGATTGTTGATGAAATGTTGAGTAAAGAGATGGATCCATGGAGGATAGTTCAAGATATTATTCTAGTATTTGCTAAAAAGATAGTTAAAGACAATAATTTTTTTGAAAAGTATATTGAAGCTTGGAACAAATCCGGCGTGTCATGTGTTAGTTGGACTGTGGGTCCTATATATGAGAAACCCTATACTTTTGACGGTATTCTTCATAATTTTGCTTTTTTAACATACATGATTGACAATAGGAATGAATTTTTTCATAAAATATTAAAAGCAAAAGATATAGATTATGCTTTTGAAAACAAAAAGAAGGGTATTATTATAAATCTGCAGAATTTGGAACCTATTGGAGATAATTTAGAAATGCTCGATCTATTTTATATGATGGGGATAAGAATTGCTCAATTAACTTTAAATACAAAAAATCTAATTGGAACGGGCTGTCTCGCAAGAAGGGACAGAGGATTGACGGATTTTGGATCAGATGTAATTGCCCGTATGGAAAAGCTTGGTATGGTGGTGGATATCTCTCATTGTGGACCTCAGACCAGTTTGGATGCAATAGAACATTCGAATAATCCGCTCATGGCCACTCATACTTCGGCAAAAAACCTGTATAATCATCCAAGGGCGAAGGATGACAATCTATTACACGCTATTGCTGAAAAAGGAGGATATGTTGGGGTTTATACTATCCAAGGATTCATTAGTAATAAATTAGAACCAACTATAGATGACTGGATCGACCATATTGATTATATTGTGAATCTTATAGGGATTGATCATGTAGGTGTTGGAACGGATTATTATGGACAAGCGATCCCCCATCAATTAGCGGTGATATTAGACGAATTTTTAAGTAAGTTGGGGATGGGTCCAGAACATGGGGGGGGATTTCAATATAAAATGAAAAATTTCAGGGATTACGAAGAGTTTCCAAACTTGATTGAGGGCTTAAAAAACCGAGGTTACAGTAATCAGGAAATAAAAAAAATTACTAGTGAAAATTTTTTACGTGTATTTAGAAAAGTTGTAGGTTAATCTACTAAGATGAATTCAAGAGAAAGAGTACTCACTACTTTCAAGTTTAAGGAGCCGGATCGGGTTCCATTATTTGAAGCTTGGATTGAAACTGAGATTATGGATTCAATTGGAGAGGGAGATCCATATAAAACCCGTGAAATTCTCGGTCTTGATTGTTTTCCAATTGCAGTAGGGCATCCTAAGACTACAAATGCGTGGAGAACAGGGATAGATGAATGGGGGAGAATCTTCAAGGAGGGATGGTATGTGGGAGGCGTTATTAAGAATTTTAAGGATTTAGAAAAATACACTCCTCCATTAGGATATGCAACCGCCTGGTTCCCGGGAAAGATTATGAAAAATGCTAAAGAAAAATATGGAGAGACGCATGCGCTTTATTATGCCTCGCATGATGCTTGTCTGGGGCTTTCATATATGAGTATGGGGATGGAAAACTTTTTTATAGCACTTCATAGAGATCCTGATTTAGTAAAATCTATTCTCGAAAGAAGTACTGAATGGACAATCGCAATGATCGAAGAGGCTAATAGGGAAGAAATTGATTTTTATATGATTGGAGATGATGTTGCATTTGGGTCTGGTCCAATGCTTTCTCCTAAAATGTTTAGAGACCTTGTGCTTCCCTATTATAAAAAGATAGTAAAATCTACTAACTTACCACTTATTTGGCACTCTGATGGCGCAATTGAGCCTTTAATTCCAATGATTATCGAAGCGGGATTCGCTGGTATACATTCTCTTGAACCAAATGCTAATATTGATTTAGCTCAAATAAAAAAGAAATATGGCAATAAACTGATTTTAGCAGGAAATTTGGATGTCACCAATGTTCTTACTCAATCCAATCTTGAGTTGGTTCATAAGGATGTGGAACGTTGTATTCAGCAAGGCGCCCCCGGAGGAGGGTATATGTTCTCATCATCAAATAGTTTATTTAAGGGAATGATAATTGAATCCATTCTTGAAGCTTACCGTCATGCAAAAAAAATCGGAAGCCATAAGAAAATCTAATTCCATTCGCTATGCTGTCATCATAAAAACTAAAATAATTAAAGATTGTCTAATTTACATGTTCCTAATAGCCATAAACTTCTAACTCTGTGAATTCAACTATGAGTTCACGTACATTTTCACATTTATCGAATTCTACACACGAAAAACATGGGCCATCCACCCAGAAATATGCTTTTTGATCTTTTTTTTCAATAATTAAAATTGGTAATTCTCTCAAAGAACAAATCAAAGCGGAATTGCTAATTTTTCCTCTTTTAGGCAATGCATAGGACAATCCGCAAATTTCGCATTTGGCAAACCGCTTATAATTATTGGTTTTATAAATGGAAATAGAACAATCGCAGTTAGGACATATTCCAATCTCTTCAATTTTTCTCATTTTTTATTAAGTTAAAAATTGTTTAAAAGTTGATAAATTGTGGTTATATAAAGAAAAAAACGTATAAATAAATCAAATCTTCATTGAAATTTTTCTCTATTTTTTTTTTATAAAGAATGGAATGATAAAATAGGTTATGGTGCTATTTGATTATTTTGAAGATGTAGCAAATGGGATTCAATTTCTTATTGCGCTTGGATCTGTCATTGGGATGCTGGGATTTATTTTAGGATTAACTTTTTTTATTTTTGGATCGTCCAGGCTTCGTTTGAAGATGTTAGGTGTAATGATTACATCTATTATCCTAATTAGTATTTGTGGTGTACATACAGGAACGAAATATTTTCATATTTATTAGCTAAAAATAATTATATCTAGTTAATTTTCTGTAGATTTTAATATAGCGAATCAAGTTTTAGAAAAAGATTTTAATGATATCCTTTAGGTACTTCTTCTCCGGAGCCAAACCTACCCGGAATCATAAAATATCCGCCAATTGTTAGTAGAACAATCCCCATTAACAAATATCTGAAACCATTTAATGGTTTACTAAGAAAGAAAGACATAATTCCCCATAAGATAAATATGATTCCAAAAAAAGTAAGAATAGTTCCTAACCTACTAAAGATATATATAAAAATCATGCTCGATTCGTATCTAAGATTCTGTCCAAAAAAGGGAAAATAAATTGCTATAAAAAAAATTATTCCGAAAAAAAAGATAAAAATGAATTTGTTTTTCTTTTTTTCCTCTATTATTATAATTTTATCATTATCCGACATATTTATCAGATTATTTTTGAGAAGCTCTAAAATCAAATCTATTTCTTTATATTTAAAAAAAAAATTTACTAAGTTTACAATTCTTTGATTTATAATACCTTAAAATAAATTATTTAATCGAAGAATAATGGTATTAGCATATGCCTAAAGAGTATACTGAAGAGGAATTGTCTAAATTACCTTTTATGAATAGCGATTTGGATTTGGAACAGCGGGTAGAAGATCTTCTTGGAAGGCTCACACTTGAGGAAAAGTTCAGGCTTAGTATAGGAGTACAAATGTTTTATGCCAGACCTATAAGAAGACTGGGTATTCCGCAGTTCAGAATGTGTGATGGTCCGCATGGGATAGGCCCCCACAGTACAGGGAATACAGCATGTACCTATTTTCCCGTGGGCATTTGCAGAACTTCTACTTGGAATCCAGATGTAGCTGAAGAATTTGGGGTTGCTCTCGCTCAAGAAATACGAGAAATTGATTATCATATGTCCCTTGGTCCAGGAATCAATATTATACGAACTCCCTTAGGTGGAAGAAATTTTGAATATCAAACAGAGGATCCCTATTTAAATAAAGTAATGGCCACCCATATTGTGAAGGGGCTCCAAAGTCAAAGAATCGCTGCATGTGTAAAGCATTATGTT
>SDNV01000160.1 GCA_004524515.1 Promethearchaeota archaeon | reverse complement strand
GACGACAAGAAGTCAATTTATACGAAATTAATTGAGGATATTATTCATCCAGATGATGTAAAAAAACTTTTTAGGAGCTCTGAAGATAAAGAGCTGGAGTTTCGTATTATTTCGAAAGATGGTAAATTAAAATGGCTTAAAGGCAAAAAGTCAAATCAATACGACGAAAAGGGAGAGATAATAAGTTTTCGATTATGGTTAGAAGATGTGACGGAGAAGAAAATGTACGAAGAACTCATCTATGAATTAAATATTAATTTTTTAAATTTCACAACTAATATTCAAACCAATATCCAACTCCTCTTAAAAACCTGTTTAAAGTTATTGAATGGCGATTTTGCGATATATGTTAATAAATATCATCATGAAGATGAGCAGCTTAACTGGATTATTACCACGAAAGACGATGTAATAACAATGCTCGAAGAAGAATTTAAAGAAAAATTATTTGTTAACGAATTATTTAACGAAAAACATGATTTTCCCCAGATATTCAATGACATTGATAAGCTAGAATACGCTAAAACGGATATTTATGTAAAAAAAAATAATATCAAACATGCCTACGGAAAACTGATTATGTCTGGCACTGATTTGAACGAGTGTTTGTGTGTTATGTACAAAGAATACCCAAACATCACTAATCAAAATCAATTAGTTTTATTTTTAATATGCGATGCTATTGAGATTGAGCAAAAACGTTGGCAAGTCCAACAACATTTAGAAGAACAAAATCGTACCTTAAGTGAAATAAATAAGCTAAAAACAGATTTATTTTCAAGAACTTCCCATGAATTAAAAACTCCCCTCATTTCCATCAAGGGATTTACTGAATTATTATTAAATCTCCACTATCAAAAATTAGATACAGAAATTGTGTCTATATTAGAAGAAATTCAGAAGGGCAGTAAACGGTTAGAAGATTATATAAACGCTATTGTTGAAAGTTCAAAATTAGAACAAGGATTATTAAAACTAAATTTAGTTGAAGAAAACCTTTCCTTTTTAATAAATTATTGTGTAAGGCAGCTAGAAGGCGCTGCTGAACTCAGAAAGCAGAAGGTTATAGTCGATATTGAGAAGGATATGATTACAAAATTGGATAAAGAACGAATATATGAGGTGTTATCTAATCTACTTATAAATGCGATTAAATACACACCTGTTGGGGGCCAAATCACTATAAATTCGTCTGTGAAAGATAATTATTTTATTATTTCAATTAAAGACAATGGTATTGGACTTACTAAGGAAGAAGAAAACCAAATCTTCAAACAATTCGGAAAAATTGAACGTTATGGGCAAGGGTGGGACGTAGGAATCGAAGGTACAGGTTTAGGACTCTATATATGTAAAGAAATCGTAGAGTTACATGGAGGAGAAATCTGGGTTGAATCAGAAGGGCGTAATAAAGGATGTAATTTTTATTTTTCATTACCAATAAAATAGATCATTTATTGATATTAAGTTATAAATCTCGACCTATTCCATAATATATTAGGTATCCAGAAGGTATAGTTAATAATGATACTATAGGCCAGATCAACCTAAATAAGGATTCATGCCAAGTATTATAAAGAATTAAACCATAAAACGCAATTAATATACCAAAGATTCCTATGAAGAAATACATCAATTTTTTTTTTAATTTCTTATCCTTAAATGTCTTATATAATCTTATTGAAAAAAATACTGTAGGCACTAAAACGAAAAAAGAAAAGAAAATATAGAGAGCAATAAGAAATGATAAACTGTATATTGGAATCCAATTAGAAGCAGCATTTATCGTAATTGCGCCTGTGATACTACCGATTAAAATTAGGAAAAATAAAACGATTCCATATAAGGAAATTATAATTATATTGGTTTTTGTAGGAAAGTTTGAGTTTACGTTTAAAAAATTTTGAATAAAAACAACAAGAAAAATTGGACCAAAAGTAATGAAGTAGGCCGCAAGATTATAAATGAAAATACCTAAAGAAGTGCTACTTATTATTATAAATATTATGCTTAAAAACAATCCTAAACCGCTTGAAAAATAAAAAAGACTTAAATTTATGGTTGTCCTATTTAGATTTCTTTTTAATATCCTATAAGCTAAATAGAATAAAAACACTGAATAAAATGTTTGTAGAATAAAAACATTTAAATATCTAAATAATTCAATTATTTGGAAAATCAAAATAATTCCAATATTTTATATTCATTAATTTGTATTTATTAATAATTCTTAATTTATATAAATCTTTCATAAGTTATTAACAAAAGCTAGAAAAAGGAAGAAAATTTATTTGAATTTTCTAAACTAAAGAGACTTATTAATCGGTTTCATACTAAAGTAGTCATATCCTATAATATTAGGAGCTTTAATCATTTCTTTTATCTTTAGTACTCCTGAAAAAATAATCTCAAATGCTAAATATGATGCATTTAACCTTACTATTGGAGCAATAGAGATTAGTGGTATTGACCCCTCAATCATTCTGTCGAAATAACCTTTTTCTCGATCATACTTTTCTTTTAAATCCTTGAATTTAAGGAGTTTATTAATTATAGCTTTTCTAATCTCCTTACTATAAAGATCTGATCTTTTTATTTCACCAATTGTTAAGTTCTGAGTTTTTAGATTATAACATGTTTCAAAATCGGCATTATCCGAAGTGAACCACCATGCCCATAAATAAGGAATGCCCCATGTTTCTATCATGGGTATCTCTTTTTTCCTTGATTCCCGAGAAATTATTAACGAAGCAATAACATCATCTAATGTAAGTGCTACAATCGAAACATTATGTAATATTTCTGAGATATTTTTTTCATCAATTTCGTAATATTTTTGGATCTTAGTATCTGGATTAATTTTCAATAAGAGTTCTTCGATAGCCTCAATTTTGAATTTTCCTAAATCGTTAAGACTACAAATCTGTCTATTTAAATTTGTTGATTCAAATTTATCATTATCACATATTATGAGATGTTCAAAACCAGCTCTCACTAATTGTTCGGCTAATGGACCGCCAAGACCACCCATCCCGAAAATAGCAACAGATGCATTTCTTAATTTTTCCTGTTCTAACGCACTAATAAGACCAATATTTCTGGAGATATGGTCTCTATAAGATTTTTTCCATGTTATCGACTTTTTATTATTAAACATAATTTCATTAATAGTTAATTTAAAGAATATATTCTAATAGTAAGTGAGTTCTTCCTATTATCCCCCCAAGCTTTTTTGCCATTTCCGCATTTTCTTTATTTTTTTCACTCATTGGACCTCCTCCATAACGGATGCCTTTTTTCCAGGCAAGTATAGAAGTTGCTCCATACATTAAGAATGCTAAACCTTTCCTTCTATGTTCAGGTAATACAGCCCATGTTAAAGTTAAGCAAGAATCATAATTTCCTTTTGAATTTTTTCGAAATATGTTAGGCACATAGGAACCACATGCTACTATCTCTCGATTAGGTTTATATCTAACAAAGAAAAACATAAAGTTATATCCATATTTGAAGACAAAATCAGCATAACTATCAAACACACCTGAAGCACTTGGGGTAATACGAGCAGATTTAGATAGATTTTCTGACTGAATTTTTAGAAAGGTCTCCTTTAACTTCATCAATTCTTCAAAATCTTGTGGATAAAAATACTCATAATCATTAAAATCATATTTCTTTAGTTTCCATGGATTTATTCGGGGTAAATATCCTTCCCAAGTATGTTGAATATTATAGATTTTAAAACCATTATCAAGAAATACTTTATTGTAAATTGGCGGATTTACCGGATTTCCTGGAAACAAATTAGAAATGCTATTTTCTTTCATAAATCCCCAACCAAATATTATGGTAGGAATATTAATTGGACCCCTTACTACTTTAAAGTTATTCGCTTGAGCAAATTCAAGAATTCTTCTTATCAAGAAGTTTATTTTAAATTCTTCGTGATTTATTATATTAAAATACCCAAAATATAAGATATCGTTATTATCCTCATATAATAAACAATGCCCCGTGGGATTTCCATTTTCAGTTAATAAAAGTGATTTTGCTTTATAAAATTCAAGGTCATTTATGATATAGTTATTAAATTCTTTCAAAATTGGTAAACTAATTCCAATTTGAAGATGATTTAAGATTTCTTCTTTATCTATTATTAGCTTAATTGAAAAATCCTTTATATTGTGAGAATCGATACTCATTGTTTTAAATGATATTTATTACTAATTACTATTAACTGCTAAATTTTAACTTCTTTAACACTAAAAGTAATTCTTATAACTTATTTATATATTATTTTTAATTTTTAGGGTAATTTACTAAAGGAAAATTAGCTAAATAACTTGAAGGTCTTGATCTTTCTGTTCATTTAGAATGTTGATAAGTTCTTCTACTTCAGAAATAAGTCTCATGTTTCGAAAAACATTGCCTTTAAAATAATTGAATACTATACGATCTTCAAAAATATTATCTTTACTGTTGTATTCCCAAGCAGGAACATATCCTCTAGCTCGAAACCCTAAATTGTAAAAAAGTTTCTGTTCCTCAACATTATAAGCTGAAACATAACTTTCTGCATAATTAATATTCCATTCTTTAAACAACTTCAATAGATTTTCAAGAAAAAGATATAATTCTTCGAGTGATTCTATTTTGTAAGATGATTTTTCAAAGTTTTTGCTGTATGGATTATATAGAAATTTATAAAAGTTTTTATTCAATTCGTTCAAAATGATGATTTCTTCAATTCCATGTTCTAGTTCTTTAATATTAATAGTAATATGACTTTTAAGCATATCTAATCTAGCTTGATTTAATTCAATAATAGGATTTTTTACAATTGGTAATCCTAACTTAAATCTATTATTGGTATAAACATAAGAGTTTAAAACTTGACGTAAAATTTGTGGTTGCTGTTTTTTTCGATATTTCAATAGGGCCTTCTGATTATAAATTACGTGTAATATATCGGATTCAACTTTATTAAAAAAAATATCCTTATTGGGTAGAAAAGCGATTGGTTTCAGACCAAATAAAGAAGTAGCAAATTGTGCCGTTGATTCATCTGTTCTTATTTCACCATACCATATAAATATCTCTTTTTGATACTTTTTCCATAAATATGCTGAAGAACCTAGGAATGCTTTAAGGCTATCAATTATTTTGCGATATTCTTTTTTTATTACGAAACCATGCATTAGGCCTCGTTTTTTATCTAATTCTAAATGCGAACTAAAAGCACCTATTATTTCGTTCGTATTAAGTCTAAATACAAATAAATGATCATTTGGAGAGTCAATCAAATCAATTATGCTATTAGCGTCTTCCATTTGTTTATATGGATAAGTCCCGTTATAAGACTCTTTATAAAGATTTGAAACCACTTCGGCATCTTCTTTTTTAGCTATTTCTATAATAGGAAGTATCTTCGAAAAACTAGTATAATTTTTTATATCTCCACGATCAAATTCGAAATCAAGGCTTAATATTTTGTCTAAATCAGTTTTATAAATATCTTGATAAATGTTAAGAAACTGATTTATACTTAAAATTGATTGACTCTGTTGAATAATACTTGATGAGACCAATTTATTATCCTTTTTTCCTAATTATTAATGTATGTGTATATCAGATGATATTTATTTCTATTTAAAGAAAAACGTCTTGATACTAGAATAGTAAAATCATAATATCAAATGTTAAACATATATAAATAAATTTGGATATTTATTATTATAACACGTCGGTGATAAATGAAAATGGAATT
>SDNV01000159.1 GCA_004524515.1 Promethearchaeota archaeon | reverse complement strand
GTAAATTTATAAAAAGCGGATTCTAAAATGGGTTTTATTTTCTCTTTTGCGTCAAAATCGTAGACAAAATATTCACCCCAATTAGGACTTAAAGCTGTTTTTTCTGTTTTTTTACTAATTTTTCTCTCTTGTGCATCTTTTTCTTGTTTTGGTTTTTTAGTTTTTAATTTTTCAGAAAAATTTTTTGCTTCTTCTTCAGAGACAATTTCAAGGATAATTTTATTTTTTTCCATTGGAACAATCATTCTAAAAAAAACATCTTGATCATCTTGAAATAACTCTTCTCTTAAATTTTTAGGAAAAGTAATCCCCGTTTAAGTTTTTTTTATTATTTCCTCGAGATAAATCTCCTCTTTCGAATCCTTCTCTTCTTCCATATTAATATTGAAGAAATTACTTTTTTTAACTATTTCTTAATATTTTAAATAAATTCAATAATAAAGACTTCAAAAACTAAATTTTTTTGATATATTTTTTTAATTAAATCAATAACTTATCCCGTAGTATGCACAACTTCTACTCCTCTGACCACAAAATCTTTATCGATATAAGTTACTATGGAATGACCTTTATGGGTGAAAACTACAGGCACCGGAAAAGTTGTCTCTTGATCTTTTATACTTTTTTTTATATATAATGGGAGAGTAGCTTTACATACTCTACAGTAAACATCCACTTTTTTAATTAAATTTAAAGTGGGGAATTCCTCAATGATTCTGTCAATCTCTCCTTTAAAGATTTTAAAGATAGCTGGAGTGGTATTACTATAAGAAAGTATCACATTGATATCATATATTTCATTGAATTTTTTATCGATTTCCTCAAGTAAAGCCTCTAAAATTTGAAATTGAATTTCTTTAGATGAGCCCACTGTATATATTAAATTATGTTTTCGTATATGAACAATTTTTAAATTTCCCTTATTAATGTGAAAAAATATATCGCTAACCTTGTTTTCTTTTATAATATTCATATCCAATATAAAACTTTTAAATGACCGATGGGGTTTCCATTCAAGTAAAACAAGATCTTCACTAGATATATTTACAAATTCAATATGATCCTTAATTTCCCTTGACATTATTAAAAAGATAGAGTTCATAAATTTAACTTTAACTTTTTTATTATTAGGCGATTATAGAATCTTAAAAGATAATGAGAGAAGTGATTGAATTTGAATAAAAAAAGGAAATTTCGAGAAATTCAAAATTTTAAAGAAACCCAAATAAATCAAATTTATCAAAATCTTAGCTTTACCATTATTTTAATTGAGACTGAAACTGCGGGAAATATCGGCGCTATTGCAAGAGTTATGAAAAATTTTGATTTAAAAAATTTAGTAATATTTAATCCAATTGAAAAAATTGATAAGATCTTAAGTGACGAAACCTGTGGTTTTGCAATGCATGGTAAAGATATTCTATTTAAAGCTAAGATTATAATCCCCGATAATCAAGATAATCCTATTAATGACCTTAATAATTTACTTAAAAACTTTGATTTAGTTATAGGGACTACAGCAAAAGGGAAGAAATATACAAATCTTAGGAGATTGGCTATTTTTCCTGAAGATTTATCAATCCCTATATCTGAGAAACCATTGGAGATTGCAATTTTATTTGGTAAGGAATCACATGGCTTAACTAATGATGAAATTGGCTTAGCTGATATTATATTAAGAATCCCAACTAGTCAAGAATATTCCTCTTTAAATCTCTCTCATGCATGCAGCATTATTCTATATGAGATCTTTAAAAAAATTAATATATTAAATGTAGGAAGAGGAAAAAATCCCGTTTTATTAGCTGATAAAGAAGATCGAGTAATCTTATATGATTTTATTAAAGAGACTATTGAAGTTCTTAAACTAAGAACCTACAAAGAAGACTATGTATATCAAGCATTTAAAAATGCATTTGAACGTGCGATTTTATCAAAAAAAGAGTTAAGTTTGATTTTAGGACTTTTTTCGAAAGTAAATTCCATTTTAAATGAAATTAGACCTTATGAAGATTCAAAAATATAAATATTAGAGTTGTATAGGATATTTTCCTATGGTCCTTGTCGCCCTTAAGATTGCTCTCATGTTCTCTATAGGCATATCTCTTGGAATTTCACAACCAAATGCCAACCAATACCCTCCTCCCTTGCCTGCTATTTTTATATGCTCAGCACAATCTTCATAAACAGATTTAGGAGTGGCACTCATAAGTTTATTATAGTTGAGATTTCCCATAATTGTGACTTCATCTTTTAATAGATTTTTGGCCCATGCAAGATCTACTTGATAATCGAACTGGATGGCACCCCCAGGATTTGTTTCTTTGACGAAGGGAACACACTGAGGAACGTAACCACAACAATGAATTAGTGGATACATGCCCATTTTTCTTATTGCACTGCAGAGTTTTTTTTCTGGTTCCAGTACAAATTCTTTAAAAAACTTTGGAGACATAAAATAACCTGCGGTCTCGCCAGCTCCAATGATGTCTGCGCCTGCTTCGTACATCGCATTAGCTATATCAATTGCCCAGTCGGCGTACCAATCAAGTATCTCTTTAAACTCATCGGGGTGGTCGAGTACATAAAATAAAAGAAACGGATCTCCACCGCCTAATAAAGCAGTCCCTTGAAAGGGGGCCTCTAACCAACCAATCAGAGGTACATCGTCTCCCACCTCTTTTTTTACGATTCTGATGGCCTTAACAGATTCTGCTAAACGGCTGGGATTCAAAGGATCAGGCATTTTCAAGTTTTTAAAGTCCTTATACAAATTCCCTTGAGATAGAACTGGCTTTACGATTCGAGGAACATCATCCTGAGGATACTCACACTTGGCCCCACATGCCTCGGCGTATATCCCAACGTCGGAAGAAAAGCAAAATGCATCCCATCCCAGAGCATTATATGCTTTTAACTGGCCCTCTGCCATTTTTTCTGCTTTACTAACATATTCAGAAAAGGGGATTTCCGCAAATTTTGCGGTAAAAGTTTGAGCAAATGGCATAAAAGGAACTCTGTCGGGCTCTTTATGCTTAAGAGATGTCATTACACGATCATATGCGGTCATTTCCGCTTTAAGGTCTTCCGAGAATTCCTTTACTTTTACTATTAATTCATTTACATCTTCTACATACGCATCAATATTATATTTCTCTGCCATCGCACGAGATCCTGCTGGACCGCTAAGAATTGTCCTAATTTTATGGCGAACTCCACGATTCCATAATTCCTGTTCCAATTTTGCTACTTCCGTTTGAGATTGCATAAGGTAAATAGCTGATGCCACAATTTTCGCATTTGAATCAGCAGCAGCTTGAGCTATTTTTTCAGGGGGTATGTCTGAACCTGCATCGATAACTTCAAAACCATGCGCTTTTAGATTAGCAGACACAAGAGCATTCCCTATAGTCCAAGGTCCTCCCATAACACCTATTACCACTTTCTCCTCGGAACTTTTCTCCTCATCCGAAACGGGAAGCGATCGAGCCCCCACTTCAAAAGCCGCAGCTGACACGACAATATCATCTAAATACATCCCCTCTTTCTTATATTTCCGACTTACGGAAGTAATTCCAGCTGAAAGGGCTTGTATAATTTCCTGTGGAGTATACCCTTGTCTTTTAGCTTTTCTTACTAATTTGCCTATTTCCTTATATTTTCCTTTTAACGTTAATTCGGTAATTTCCTCTAAGATATTACTTGATATTTTAATCAACTCGTTTTTCAATTATGTATAAATTTTATAATGAATATATGAAAGAAAATTAAATGATAATTGAATGAGATTCTATAAAAATATTTAGAAATTCTTTTTTTGTTAAGGTATATATAGGGGATAAACAATTGTTCATTCAATAATTTGATTTTTAAAATTTTATTGAGGCAGAATAATTAGGTAGAATGATTAATTATGGATAAAAAAACGGAATTAGAGGAAGAAATATCTACAAAACGTTTTTTAGCATTTGGAGTAGGCCAATTCTCAGATGCTATAGCTCTTCAAATGATCACGATTTATCTTTTTACTTTTTACTTTGCTATAGTGGGATTAAATGTTAATCTTATTACATTAGGTTTTATATTATGGTCTCTATGGAATGCCATCAACGACCCGTTGCTTGGGGCATTATCCGATAAAACTAAAACGAGGTGGGGAAGAAGAACCCCATATATCGTAGGAGGTTTGATTCCATTATGTATAGTTGTAGTTTTATTATACACCCCTCCAGTTGGTGTAGGAATGATTTCATTTATCTATTTTCTTGTCGTTTTGATATTATTTGACACCTTTTTTACGATGTATGATTTAAATTATTGCGCTCTTTTTCCAGAGCAATTTCAGGATTTAGACCAAAGAGCCAAGGCAAGTGCATTTAAACAACTATTTACAATAATCGGTCTGCTATTTGTGTTCATTATCCCTACAATTATCATCCCCGACTTAACAAATAAGAAATATATTGTTAATTATATGTATGCCGCACTCACGATGATAATTTTCATAATTTTTGGGGCAGTTATAATGATAAAATTTGGAATTAAAGAAAGAGTAGAATTTTCAGAAGACTACAAAACAGCTCCTCCGATTCTGAAATCACTTAAATTTTCATTAAAAAATAAGAATTTCAGGATTTTCATTGTAATGAATCTCTGCTATTGGTATGTGGTTGGGATGCTCCCGATTATTGCCCCTCTTTATGGAAGATTTGTTTTGGGTATAGGAGAAGGAGATGCCTATTTATTAGGGCTTTTATTAGGGTTATCATTCATATCTGCAGCATGTTGTATGCCCTTATGGCGGTATATCACCGTAAAAATGGGGATGAAAAAAGGAGTAATGATTTCAATCATCACATTTATAGTAACCCTAGTACCATTCATGTTCATTTCGGAAATTTCTACAGCATTCTTCGCGTTTATATTTGTTGGTTTAGGTCTTTCAGGTGCAATCTATTTTGGGGATATTATTCTCTCAGCTATTATTGATGATGATGAATTAAAGATAGGTACTAGACGCGACGGGGGATATTTTGGCATAAATGCGTTGATTACTAAATTATCCACTATTTTAGTAATAATTAGTATAAGCCTTGTTTTCAATACTGTCGGATGGGCTGTATTCGAACCGGTTGCTACTGAAAATATAATATTAGGACTGAGGATATTGATGTTTGTTTTTCCTGCAATAGCATTAACCATTGGGCTAATTGTGATTTCTCGTTTTCCAATTACAAAGGAAAGATATGAACAACTAAAACAAAATATCGAAAAATTGCATACTGAAAAAAGAGAAAAACAAAGGAAATAATTGATAATTACTTGTTTTTCATTTAAAAAATATATTTATTTTTTTTATTTATTAAATCTTTTAAATTCAATTATCATAATTATAAATTATATTATAATATATAGGGTGGTTAAATGTGAAAAAGGAAGATATTTGTTTTATGTCTGCTTGGGATATGGCAGAAAAAATTAGAACTCAAGAATTGACTTCAGTAGAGATTACGGAAGTGATTATTGAGAGAATAGAAAAAATTAATCCAATTATTAACGCTTATTGTACAACATCCTTCGATTTAGCCAGAGAGACGGCAAAAAAAGCTGATAATGCAGTCAAAAAGGGTGAAAAATTAGGGATCTTACATGGATTACCCACTTCCATTAAAGATCTTACTGATACAAAGGGTATTAGAACAACATATGGAAGTAAAATATATGAAAATTTTATCCCAGAAGAAGATAATCTTACTGTTAGTAAATTAAAAGATGCAGGTATAGTG
>SDNV01000158.1 GCA_004524515.1 Promethearchaeota archaeon | reverse complement strand
ATTATCTTGGAGAAACTCAGATAGTGGATGGAAGTGGAAAAATCATAAAACGCATGAAACGCGAGGATGGCGAAGGATTTATCATGGCTGATCTTGATATTAAAAAAAAATGGGAACCCTCTGAACCTATTCCTAAACGTTTTTGGATCCCCGAATTACCTCGACAGCTCAAATTCGCATGGTGGTATCAGAATCAGCATGGAAAACGATATTATCGCAAGAAGACTCGCCCTTACCATAAAACGCAATAAAAAGAGATACTCTCCATTAAAATAACTGTAATATTTTCTGTCAAAAAAAACCTTAATCTTAATTATTTTTATTCTTTAAAACTGATTTACTTCAAATAAAATAATGAATTAAATTTTAATGAATTAAAATGATTAGAAGTTTTATCGCATTGGAACTGGAGAATATGGAAACGAAAGAACAAATCATATCCTTTGGTCAGAGATTGAAAGTTAATCAACCTAAGTTAAAATTAGTAGAACCTCAAAATCTTCATATGACTGTCAAGTTCTTAGGAAATATTGAAGAGTCTTTAGCCCCAAAAATCTATTCAATTTTAAAAGAAGAAGTAAATGAAAAAATGTTTCAAGGTAAGACCCATGAATTCAATCTAATAGGTACCGGGCAATTTAGGAGATATTCAGTAATATGGATAAAACTTAAAGGAAATATTCAATTCCTCCAAAATATTAAAGATATTGTGGAGATGCAGCTCAATAATACACTGAAAATCGTGAAAGATAAAAGAAAAGAGTTTGCTCCTCATTTAACAATAGGAAGATTAAAATCTAACAAAATTAATTATAAAACCTTTGAAATTTTTAAGAAGATCATTACTGAACATAAGAATTATGAATTTGGCCCATTCCACATAAGTGAAATAAAATTAAAAAAATCGGTTCTAACCCCTCAAGGACCAATTTACTCTGATTTGGTATTTTAAATGACAGGAAACTCAATCAAAGCCATTATTTGGGATTTAGATGGGACCCTTATCCATTTTAAAATAGATTGGGTTCGAGCTCGCAGGGAGGCTATAAAAATCTTGAAACATTACGGCGTACCTAAGCATCTTCTCACAGTTAAAAGTAGTATCTTAGAAAATATAGGGTTAGCAAGAGATTATTTTAATAATTCAGGTATTACTCCAGAAAAAATTGAAAATATTATAGAAAAAGTAGATCAAGTGGTTAATGAGATTGAATATGAAGCGGCAACAGAGGCCATAGCAGTTAACGGAATTCAAGAAGTTCTTGAATACCTCTCAAAAAAGAATTTGAAACAAGCTATCTACACCTTTAATACCTATAGAAATGCGAAAACTTCTCTCGAAAAAACGAACCTATTACATTTTTTTGATGTTATAGTTGGTAGAGACCATGTGAAAAATACTAAACCTCATCCAGAACACCTAACACTAATTTGTAACAAATTGGGAGTGAATCCCTCAAATATTATAGTTATTGGGGATAATCATCGAGATATCGAAGGTGCACTTAATGTGGGAGCGAAATCTATAGCCATAAAAACAAAATTGGCAAAATTAACTAATATAGAAATCTTGAAAAAAGCTAATAAAATTGTAGAAGAGAGTGAAATTCCTACTAAACTAATCCCCACTATTGAAAATCTACTATGATCTAATGACAAAAAATTATAAATACTCGCATAATTATAAAAGATATATTTCATATAATCACGATAGATTAAATTTAGAAAAAGTTAAAGAAAGAATCCTATGAAAGTAGAATATGATTTGGATGTACTTAAGCCTCATTTTCCCTCAAGTGATCAAATTGCTCGCACGTTGGAAAAATTAAAAGGCGTCCAGTTTGTAAGCATAAAAGTTGATGAGATTGATCAAAAAACAACCTCAATATTCGTTACAGTAAAAGGTACTGGGGATATGGCGCTCGATGAAATCACAAAAGTTTTAGAAGAAATGAATTGTGCGGTTCACAGTGTCGATAGAGTTCAAATAGAGAACTGGCGTTAAGCAATTAAATTATTTATTTTTTTTTTAAAAATAAAATTGTCAATCAAAAATAATAAAAATACTAAGAAATATGTCTCTTCCCAACATAATAAAAACTTTACAAGAAAAGGGATCCATTTCAGATGAGCTGGATTATGCACTTATGAATTATTTGCTTAAGAATAGAGGAACGGGTTATACAGCCTGTCAGCCAAGTTTAGTAGAATTGGAAGGAGGGAAAAAAGCGATTAAAATGGGCATCGATAATACCTTTATAGGAAAAAATAATCAATTAATGGGTCTGGGAATCGTAGGTACGCTGATTATTGATTATGACTCATTAAGAGTAATTTACTGTACTCCCAAACCAGAACTAGAAAGCAATATTGAAAAATTAAGAAATTCAGGAATAACTCCACAAGCAAGACCAAAAGGAAAATACTAATCTTCTAAAATATTATATTAAACCCTGATGATTATGCGATTATCTGAAAGGGTAGTGACCATTTTTTCAATGATATGAATAGCAAATCTCAAATAATTAATATTATTAATATTTATAGCATAAAAAATGTCTGAAACTGAAATTGAACGCATAATTCGAGAATATTTATTAGAAGAGGGCTTATTAAGAAAAAGAATCCAAGATGCTAAACTTGAATTTGGATTTCAATTTGCTTTTCCTCCTGGTCAAGGGGGGCATATTATGGCCGTTTATAAACCGAAAGAAAAAAATATTCTTATTATCTCAAGTGGAACCCAAATATCAGATCAACATATAAGTGCTTTAAATTTGTTAAACAATGATAAGAAATTACACTATTTCATGGATCTTAGAAAATTTTTTCTCTTGAAAGATGTTTTCTTTCGTATTGATGTGAATAATTATCGATATGAGATTAGTGATCAAAAATTTTTAGATCAAATTGAGAATTTCTCAAAAAACTGTTTTTTCAAAAGTATTCGAAAAGTATTTAATTGTGCTGCATATAGCAATATCATATTAGCACAATATTGTTCAGGAAAAATTAAAGCAGAAGAGGAAGAGTTTTATAAATCTAAAGATTTTACTGGTTCAGATTTCTCATTATATTCTTAATTAAACAATGTAAGGGGTTAGGAAGATTTTTGAAAATTATTTACGTGCACTAGGAAAACTAGATTATGTACAAGGGAAAAATCGACCCGATGTAGAATGTATTTTATGTGCGGTAAAAGACAATGATGATAGGGTGGTATCCTTAAAGGTTTATCAGGATGATTTAATATTTATATGTCTCAACATATACCCTTATAATCCAGCGCATTCTATGATCGTACCCAATAGACATATTACTCGATTTATTGAACTTAATAAAAAAGAAATCTTACATTTAAACCGCGCCATCCAAGGATTGCAATTACTGCTGGATGATATATATAATCCTCGCGGTTATAATATAGGGTTGAATGAAGGAATCGCAGGCGCCAGTATTCCTCATCTTCATTTCCATGTCGTCCCAAGATATGGTTCAGAACTTGGTTATATTGATATCATAGGAAAATCACGAATTGTCGTCGAAGGCCTTAACTCTGTAAAAAAAAAGATTGATGCAAAAATTGAGCAATATCTAAATAAGGAGTTTTTTAAAGGGTACTAAACTTTTGAGAAAATTTAAAAAAAAGTAGAATAGAAAAAAAACAGGATTAATTTAATTATACTTACCTAGTAGCGCTTCTAATATCTCCAGCTGTAACTCTCTTTCTTTTATCCGCATTACAAATTTTAATAGCCTCTTTGGTTGCGTTCGCAGCAGATTTTTCCAAAAAGTCAATTAATTTATCTAAAGCTTCTGCTGCTACGAGATCTGCACCTTCTTTCTTCATTAATCTTCGGATTGGGGCTTTAGCAATATAGCCCTCACCTTTTTTAGCAGGAGCTTTCTTAGGAGCAGCTTTCTTCGCAGGGGCTTTCTTTTTTGCCATAATTTTATTCCTCCACTAAATTTTTATTATGTTTTATTATTTTTAAATTATTAATTAATTATAACTACACATTTCTATTATATAAATGTTATGATTGGAATCAATACATCGAGTAAATATTTTAATTCGAAATCAGTATACCGAAAACCATTTCGTTATTTTAATTTAACCGACAAAATCTAAAATTATTTATTTTAGGAGGTAAATACTCGAAATTATTGTATATTGGAATTTTTGATATTATTAATGTTTCAATAATCTTAGAAAAGATCAATTATACAAATTTCCATAAATCAATTCTATTTGAGTTTGTAAGAATAATTTAAGCAAAAAAAATCTAAGTTTCATTAAATGGGAATTAAATTTTCATATTTAGTTGAGGTTTATCATCTCTAAAAAATCTGTAATAAAAGGGGAAATCCCCCTTGAAATATTCGTTTTTATCCGAATGTTAATATCATTCAAAAATCATATTCAAAAAAGTAAAAGTATAAAATAAAAAATTTTATATTATAAACATATAAAAAATCTGGTTAAGATTTTGGTGTTACAATGAATGAATCTGACATTGAGGAATCTCTTCAATCTTTAGGATTTACTAAAAATGACAGCAAAGTCCTTTTGACATTGTGTAAATATAAAGTTTTATCACCTGCAGATATCGCAAAATATTCTGGAGTAGATAGAGCAAGAGTTTATGATTCGTTAAATAGGTTAATTGAAAGAGGCTTTATTCAAAAAGAACCTGTTAAAAGAGGGGCAAATTATCAAGTTATCCCTATAGAAAGGATATTTGATACGATACGCCGAGAATATGCAGAAAAAATAGACGAAACTCGTAAAATAGAAGACTCCATTAGCCAATTAGAAATAGAATCCGATGATTATGAACCCAGAGTTTGGTCAATAAACTCTAAAGATAAAATTAGAAAAAAAATAAAAGATATGATTAGCACCGCAGAGAGGAGAATATTTTTTATAATTACTCCCGATTTATTAATGGAAGAATTAGGGGGCTACGAATGGATTATGAAAGAATTATGGAATAAGAAATTTTCTAATACGGATCTTCAAATGGTTCTTGCTTTAAAGTTTTATGATGATATAAAGGAAGAGATAAAAAAATTGTTAAAACTAAACGTAAATGTTCATTCAATAGAAGGAGATACCGTGATTCCCTTCGGTTTATTAATTGTGGACTCCGGTTTTTTATTAACCACATTAGATCAAGTTAAAGAGGCACCAGAATATACCTCCGGGCTATGGCTCGAGAATGGAATGCCGAGACAGATTTTGGGATACGAACACTTATTTAGGCATTTCATAAGTTCTGAATGTAAGGAAGCTGCTTTAATTGCGAAAAATGTTTCAAATTAAAAATAAAATGAAAAAAAATTATTAATAAAAGTCATTCCAAAAAAGTGAATTGATACCTAAATAAAAAATAAAGGTCTAATAATGTCTTATAGGGGGAAAGTAATACTTTTGGGCAACGCCGGAGTAGGGAAAACGTCATTACTTGCCAGATATGTAGATGGCATATTTAGTGACGAATATAAACAAACCATCGGCGCTAATTTTTTAATTAAAGAAATAGATCTTAAACATATTATTAATAAACTTAATGTAAATGCCGAGGTTAAATCAAAAATTAAGGAAAAAGGGTTTAGCCTTTATTTTTGGGATATTGGAGGCCAGAGTGACAAGCTTTTTGTCACAGAATACTACTTCTTACAGGCAGTGGGTGCTATGGTAGTATTCAATGTTGATAAGAAAGAAACATTTGAAAATTTAGATTTTTGGATTTCAAAAATGAAAGAATTAAGTGGAGATATTCCCTATATAT
>SDNV01000157.1 GCA_004524515.1 Promethearchaeota archaeon | reverse complement strand
TTCGCCTGAACTTATTCCATCAATTGTTATTACAAATCTATCATTCCCTAATCCCAAATATGAGGGGGCGCTATTACAGCGAAAATCAATCTTGATATGTGTCCAAGTATTAATAACCGGATCTTTTACATTAGGAATTATAAGGAGCGTACCAGCAATATTTCGGTATCTCCATTTTCCTGCTTCTACGCTAACTCTCAATAGAACTTCGTTATTAATAGTATCTCTACTAGCAAATTGTAGATATTCAGAAGTACTATTAAATCTCACCCAAAACTCAATTGTACCATGAGTTCTAGGAAATTCTGAATATTGTATAATACCTGGCCACCCAGAAGTCGCAACATTATCTAAAATTTCCACAACATTTTTATGAGAATCAATTTCTGAAATTACTTGAATATCTGCTCCTGGATTGGACACCCAGTCTTGAGGTTTTGTTCCATCAAGATCGTTATCAAATCCATATGTTGCGGGATAATAACCACTCATCGGCTCTGTATAGGTTTTATTTTCTGGTGTGACAATTGTAATTTCTCCTTCGCTTGCTTTAGGTGCTGCATTATTCTCATTTTCTGTATTTATTGCTGGTGAAAAGAACCCAAATGAACCTCCAAGCCCAAGAAGTACTAAAACGACTATACTAAATGTAAGTTTTTTATGTTTCATAATTTTTTAACCTGATTTTTGTCAAAATCGTTATTACATAATTAGGGCAAGCTCTTATTTATAGTTATTTTAAAAAAAGAAAAAGAAAAAAAGTTAGGATTTAATCCAATAATGGTTTTAAAGCAAGTCTATAAATTTTTCTCAAATATCGGATAAAATTATCTTCTTTCTCATACTCTTTAATTATTTCCGATACTCGTTTAATTGAAATTCCCGAATTCAATTCATCCTTAATACTTTCAATTCCTTCTTCTGTAATCTGTATTCTCACTCCAGATAATCGCTTTCTTCGTGGTTTACGCCAATTCTTAATGAACTGAATCTTTCTATTTAAGAGTAACTCCAATTCCTTTATAGATTTTAATGAAATTGAACGATCCAGATAAACCGCATTCTCAAATCCTTTTATTATATTATCAATGTGACTAACACCACAAGATAATTTTACTAGATTTTTTTCAACCATTTTATTATAATAAGATTGAAGCTTTTTGATAAAATCATCTTCAGAGATGTTATTAAAATTATTAATTATTTCATTTATTCGCTGGATGGGGATACCAGTTAAAAATTCTTTCCTAATTTTTTCTTTTTCCTGATCAATTAGCTTAACCCTTCCTTCTGAATTTGTCTTAGGTTTTAGTTTATTAAATTGCTCGTATTCATCAAATCTGAATGTATCTTTACATTTTATTGATTTTTTGTTATTTGAACAATAAAATTTATCATCAACCATTTTTTCTCATTTTTTTTTTAATAATTTATTTAAATTAAAGGAGAAAAAGCTCTTGGAAAATTCTGTGAATATTAGATTGATAGGAATGATTTAGGCTTTCAATTTTTTCTATTTTCTCTTTAATCGAGTTTATCTCAATAGATAGATCTGTCTGAATTTTAACAATTTTAAGTATCTCAGTATAAAATTTTCCATTTTTAACTGTTTTATTAAACTTGCTCTCAAGAACGAATCTCATTTTATTTAATAATGAAAGTTCGAACAATATTCCATCAAGATATTTAATATTTAGAATACGGTCTTTTAAAGTACAAGGGTGCCGTGGAAAAGTTGAAAAAGTTGTAAATTCTACCTCAGTTAGATGTTTATCCGTTATTCCGATATCTTGGATTTTAATTTAAAGATTCTCTTATATTTTATTATCTAATGAAAATTTAACTTGTTCATAATCAGAACGATTTATATCGAACTTTCCGAATAGAAAATTTGCTAATTCTAATAAATTGGAATCCAAAGTTAACCCAACAATTATCTCGTCATTGATTAACCAAAAACTTACCACTACCGCTAATGCCAGTCACTACAACCAACTTATTTCTTGGTATTACCACGTCAATGTTTTTAAGGTTGTTCTGCCTTGCACCTTTTATAACTATAAAATCATTCATATTCTACTGTTTCTTTTTAATGCTTTAAGTCAAAAAAGTTTTTCTACAATATTTTAAAACCTTATACGAATATAAAAAATTAAAAAAATATAGAGAATCTGGGTACTTAATTTTTAAATTATTAACAGAAAAATAGTATATTTTCTATATAGTCCGGAATTCGCGAAAAATCATAATAGAAACCTCGAATACTCGTTTTACTAAGTATTTATAGATCAATTTTATCAAGTTAATGGTTTATCTCTTTAATTTCCGCTTTAATCTCCTTATCGATTGTAATTATTGCGATTGAAGCAGAGCGGATATTGGAATACTCATCAATATAACCCCTTCCGGGATTAACTAATAGAGTTTTATCCACCCATTCGATTGTTGCTTCATGACTGTGTCCATAAGCAATAAGGTTTACCTTATCATGTCTAAATTCATTTATAACTCTTTTTTTCAAGTAGGTATCTGGTCCACCAGTTTCGGGATGAATAATACCTATTCTTATATCAGATATCTCAATCAAAACTTTAGGTGGAAGTAATTTTCGGATTGCTAAGGGGTCCGCATTTCCATAAACACCCTTAAAACAATCATGTTTTAATTGTTTAAAACCACCAACAATATTGGGTGAAATATAATCTCCAACATGAAATACCCAATTAGATTCTTTTACTTTTTGTAGAATTTCTTTTGGTAAATCCTTGAATGAAGAAATATGAGTATCTCCGATTACTAATATTATAGTTTTCAATTTTTCATTCCTAAATTATTTTAATTTTATTTAGTTTAAAGATCCAATTCTTTGTATACTTTTTTCTCAAAAGTTCGCAACCGGGAAAATTTCTTATTCCATTTAAAGAAATGAAACCATTGAAACCCCAGATAGAAAATAATAAATAATGTGGAAAATATATTTAACCATTCAAATAACGGAAAAGTCCAAAAATTAAAAAAGAGAATATAGAATGCTACAAAATTGAAAACTATGAAAATTATTCTATGTTTCTCCATATAAGCAACTAAATTATAGAAGAGTCGAGGAAGTGAAGTAGTTCTTTCAGGAATTTCTGTTGGATCTTCTGACAATTGTAAAGAATGAGATTCTCTTTGAACATTAAACTCTTTTATTTTCTTTCGCCAACTTATTAAAAAAATAAGTTGGAAGATAGAAAAAAATAAAATGAATAATGAGTCAAAACTTTTAGTAAAGATATAATGCATAAATTTCCATACTTCTTCTTCTTCAACTCCAAATAAAATAAATAAATAAGTAATTGTAGATACATTAATGATTAAGAGACAGATTGGGAATAAGGTAGATATGAATAAGTAAGATTTTTTTTTATTGATGTAATTCAATCCCAATTTTTCAATTTTACTAGATAAAGAAGTCTTATCCTCCGATTTATCGGAGTGTATTGCATTATTTTTTATTTGTTCAGACAAATTATTCACTTCATTTTTTATTATAATTTCATTTCGGTATTAATCTTTACAAACCATTTATATCGTTCTCGACCGATTGGGGTGGTAATATATACTATAATTTTTCTTTCACCCCAAGCTTGTTCTTGCGAGATGATATAACCAGCCTTTTCCATTTTTTGTAAATATTTTTCAGCGGTTGCGGTTTTTAAAGCAGTGTATCTGATTAAATGTGATTTAATAATCCCTTTTTTGAGATTAGCATTTTTATTTTCCATTTGAATTATCACATCTAAAATATCTTGAATAATCAAATTCGATGTGCGATATTTCGTGGTTCCCATTTAATCAATCCTTATCATAAATATTATTTTCTAAGGACCAATGTTCCTTAAGTGTGGACCTTTGGTCCGGGAGGATTTATATATTTAATTTAGATTTACATAGTATAAAACCTCTTACAAAATATTGGTTATTTTGAGGAGAGTAAGGTTAGTTAGCTAAAATTTTATTTAAAAATCAATTAAGAAAAGAAGTAAGAAATTATGAATACTATAAGGATCCGTTTGTTTGTATCACTTCTAATCATAATAGATTTAATTCTTCCTACCACAATTTTAAATATAGGATATATCTCAGCTCATAATAACCCACCAACTGCAAGATTTCTTCCTGGAATGGTTTATGACGATATTAATGAGAGAGTTATAATGTTTGGAGGAGGTTACACTGGAGGCTTACTTGATGATACATGGGTTTTTGATTATGCACTAAATTCTTGGACGCAACTGAATCCTCCGACTAGTCCAGCGGCAAGATCTGGACACGTGATGGTATATGACTCGATAAATGAGATCATTATTCTGTTTGGAGGTTATTGGTCATCATCTCCAAGAGATGATACATGGATTTTTAATTGTGCAACTAATGATTGGATTCAGGTCTTTCCAGAAATAAAACCTCCAGCAAGGATGTCACATAATATGATTTACGACTCTGTTAACGAACGCGTAATTCTTTTCTCTGGTTATGGCATTGGTGGTGAATTATTGAACGACACTTGGGAATATGACTATTCTATAAACACATGGGTTGAGTTGAGACCTAAAACATCTCCAGGACCTAGATATGGTCATTGCATGATCTATAACTCTCACAGCGAAAGAGTGATCCTTTTCAGTGGTGCTACAATTGAAAGTGATCAGCAGCAGACTTGGGAATATGACTATACGGTTAATGAGTGGATTGAGTTATCCCCTCCCTCAAGTCCGCTAGGGCGAAAGTGGGGAGTAATGATATACGATTCAGTCAATCAAAAGGCAATTATGTTTGGTGGGAGTGCAGATCCTGCTGGACCAGAATACTCTGATGATACCTGGAAATATGACTATTCCCTGAATAATTGGATACAATGTCAACCCACAATCAGTCCTCCCGGAAGATCAAGTGAAGGGCTTGTCTATGATTCTTTAAATCAAAAGGTGATTCTTTTTGGTGGAATGGGTAATAATCACATACCTTTAAGCGATACATGGATATATAGCTATAATATTGATAATTGGGTCAATTGTAATCCAGTTTCACATCATTTGAATTTAGGCGATTTTCCTATAGAATTTTTAATTATTGGAACTACTTTATCAGTTGTAATAATCATTGCTATGATAATTTGGATTTTTAAGCATAGCAGTCGAAACAAATCATCTAATCAAAAATATTAGAAAATTTTTACATTTTTATTTTATTTTTTTCCTTAATATCCTTGATTTTATCTCTTAAATAAGCGGCATCTTCAAATCTGAGTTCTTTAGCGGCCAAAAACATTTTATTTTCGAGATATTGAATAATAATATCAACATCCCCTTGGAATTCTAACTCTTTGATTTTATCTTTAACATTTTGTTTTAGGCGTTTTACTTCCTTTTCCTTAAATTCTTGCTCTTCGGATAAGGATTCTAAAATATTTTTTTGAATAGTCTGAGGGGTTATGTTATGTGCTTTATTATAATCCATTTGCTTTTTCCTTCTGCGATTAGTCTCATCTATCGCTTCTTTCATAGCTCTGGAGACTCTGTCAGCGTAAAGTATTGCTTTACCATTAACATTTCTTGACGCTCTTCCGATGGTTTGAATTAAAGAACGAGTATCCCGTAAAAAGCCCAGTTTATCGGCATCTAATATTGCTACAAGCTGCACTTCCGGTAAATCTAAACCCTCTCTAAGAAGATTTATCCCCACGACCACATCATAAGTTCCATCTCGTAATTTTCTCAATATCTCAAATCGTTCAACGGTATCAACTTCACTATG
>SDNV01000037.1 GCA_004524515.1 Promethearchaeota archaeon | reverse complement strand
TACTTGGAAACTGCTCACAGAGCTATTAATGATGGAGTAAATTTGAAGGGATACTTTGTTTGGTCTCTGACAGATAATTTTGAATGGGTGGAAGGTTATTCAAAACGTTTTGGACTTATTCGGATCAATTATAATACTCAAGATAGAATGTGGAAAAAAAGTGCTCTCTGGTATAAAGATGTTATTAAGAATAACGGTTTTGAGCTCTAAATGAAAAAATATAATTCAATAAAAAGGATAAATTCTAAAATCTAGCATAAGCTTTAAACCATTTACCATAATAATTTCTGTGTTATACTCGATTTTACCAATTTTTTTTTCTTTATTTTTTTTCCTAAGCTTAGGAATTTCCATCAAATTTTCATAGCACTTCTAATGATAAAATTGATTTTATTCGTAATTCTTTTTTTATTGAGCAAAATCTTCAATTTTGCGGGCTATTCTTGTGTCTTTCTTATTAATGATTATAAAATATTTAACTTTTATGTAAAATTTCCTCTTATTTTATAATTACAATTAAGAGTTGTATTAAAAGAAATATGTGAAAAATTCAATTATATAGATAAAATAAAGGATATTGGGAAATCAATTAAAACATCTAGGTGAATTTAATAACTTATAGTAAAACGAAAATTAATGTTTTAAGAAATTATTGCATTGTTATTAGGGATAAACATACAAAAGTGTAAAAGATTCACAAAACTGAAATTTTATTTATTTTAAACCCATACTTAGATTTAAATGCTAAGTATTTAAATTAGCTTAATTAAAAAAAATAAATCATTAATTATGAATAAAACAGATATTATTGAGACGAATAGCGGTAAAGTTCAAGGATATATTAAAGATGGAATTCAAATTTTTAAAGGTATACCATATGCAGAACCTCCTATTGGTGATTTACGGTTTCGTCCTCCCGTTTCGAAAAAGCCTTGGAATAACGTGCTTAATGCTAGTAAGTATGGTCCGTGCGCATATCAAGGATATACTCAACTAGAAGAATGGTTTGGCAAGCTTCAACCTGAGAGTGAGGATTGCTTAAATCTCAATATTTGGACTCCTGCAGCAGATAATAAGAAACGCCCAGTAATGTTTTGGATACATGGAGGTGCTTTCATAATGGGAAGTGGAATAGATCCGATGTATGATGGAACAGTTTTAGCAAAACGAGGGGATATTGTGGTAGTTACTATTAATTATAGACTTGGTATGCTGGGTTATTTATATGTTCCAAATAAAACTGTTAATGTTGGTCAGTTTGATCAAATATCAGCATTAAAATGGGTACATGATAACATTGAACTTTTTGGGGGAGATCCTAAAAATGTTACGATTTTCGGCGAGTCTGCTGGAGGGTACTCTGTAGTTACCCTATCAGCAATGCCCGCCGCTAAAGGTCTTTTTCATAGGGTTATTGCCCAAAGTGCTCCCATTATTGATCCTAGTATTAATGATATAATTACAAAGAAACTGATGCGCAAATTTGGACTAAAAAGAGGGGATATTGAGGGATTGCGTAAAATTTCTCCTGAAAAAATTATTGAAGGGCAAAATAAATATTTTGAGGAGAATCCTCGAGATATTCTTGCCTTAAGAGCTTTAATTGATGGAGACACAATACCAATGCATCCATTAAAAGCTTTTCAAAAAGGAGAATGTAAACACCTTGATTTTATGATTGGCACTAATTTAAACGAGTTTAAATTATTTTCTGCCTTAGATCCAAAGTCATTCAATGTAAAGGAATCCGATATGGAAAAATTATTGATAGGATATTTGGGAACGCTAGGTATAGATAACAAAAGGAGTAAAATCATACTCGATACATATAGAAAAGCAAGGCAAGGAAAATTCTCTACCGATCCTAAAGAAATTATGTCAGCTCTTATCACTGATGCAATATTTCGGATTTCTACAATACGCATGCTTGAAGCTCAGAGTCCTCATCAACCAAATACTTATAATTATATGTTTACATGGCAAACTCCAGCTTTAAAAGGAATGCTAGGTGCCTGTCACGCTCTTGAATTGCCCTTTGTTTTTGGTAACCTTGATCTGCCCGATATGGATAAATTTGTTGGCAAAAATCCCAATAGGGCGCTTAGTGAAAAAATGATGGACGCATGGATCGCTTTTGCTCGCACAGGAAATCCAAATCATAATAAAATTCCTGATTGGGCTTCCTATGACATGGAAAAGAGAACTACGATGTTTTTTGGAGATGAATGTAAAGCTGTCAATGCTTCATTTGATAAGGAAAGGGCAGCATGGGATGGCCTTTTAGAAATTTAATTTTTTATACTTTTATTTTGATTGAATTTCCAGTTTTAAACAAGAGTTAAAATTTATAACATAGATTTACTATGTTTTAGTATATTAGTATTAGTTTAAAGGAGAGACACAATGGAACTATATAATATGGGAGTGAGGGGGGGATTAAAAAAAATTAATAAAATAAGTTTTGGTGAAAATCAAGTTTATTTAATAGATGATTATAAGACTCTCTATTTATGGATTGGGAAAAAAATCCCTGAAAAGACAAAAGAGTTTTGTATAAAAAAAGTGAATACTATAAATGAAAAGAGAGATCCTCCCGCAAGTATACAAGTAATATATCAAAACAAGGAGTATGGAGCTTTTATCGCAATTATAGATCTGTTAAAGAAAGGTTTGAAAAAAGACACTCTAGTTGAAAGAAGACCAGAATTGGAACTTCAATATGAAGACACAATAGAATTAGTAGATGCGGGTATAGATCCAGATCTTGAAGCGGAAATAACATTAAGTGCACATAAAATCTCCCAAAAGAAGAATTCATATGAAGAATTATGCCATGAATTAGCAGAAATACAAATTAATCTTATTAAGGAAAAAGGAAAAGCTACAAAAAAAGAAATTGATATAAAAGCAAAAGAAATTTATCAATCCTCTTCCACATATGAAGAGTTATGTTGGTTAATTGCTGAATTAACCATATTAACCCAAAAAAGATCCTTTACAAAACAATAAGAAACTCTCTACTGTCATTAAAAGTATTAGAATTTAAAAGCAAAAGAGTAATTATTAAAATTACTGAAAACCAATAAAAAAATAAAATAACTAAATGGATAAGAATAATGTCAAAAGAAAGAATTGTTTGGAATATGAAAGGAGTTTGGTATGAGGCATGTGCCGCTGAGGGCCATTGCTCGTTTTATTTTGGTAGAGACCGAGAAACTCCCTGTAAATCATTTCAATTATTTCAAATTAAAGAAGGTAAGATCTCCGATCTAGATATCAGCGGTATATTAGCTATTAATGTCATTGATTTATACTCTAATAAAGCTGCTGAATTGTTGGCAAAAGGAGGAGAAGGAGGATTATATATTAGTAATAATGCCACAGATGAGCAAAAAAAATACTTAGAACCCTTTTTTTCCAATAATGTGCCGGGAGGATTACTATTAAGGAAGATATTAGGGACGAGGTATGTTGATATTAACATAAACCAAGAAGAAAAGACATATCATATAACGATGCCCTATGGAGAAATGAAAATGACATTAACAACTGGCGGAGATGGAAAAAATCCTCAACGTTTGGAAAATTCTCTATTCAGTGTATTTTTCAAAGATATTAAGATTTGTAATACACACTTCTGGAAATATAAAGACTTCGGAAAAAATTGGGAATTTGTGAATAGAAGCGGTACCATTGCTGATTTTGATTTACAAGGCAAAACACGGATGGTAATTGGATAAAAATAAGAGTATCTTTAAAAAATTATATTTTTTCAAAAATATGGACACACATGGCAGCCTCGCCGGGACCTATATTTCCTCCACCATTTTCTGCGAGTGCTATTCTTGGATTTTTAACCTGCCTTTCTCCTGCCTCCCCGCGTAATTGCGTGACCAATTCATAAATTTGTGCCAAACCTGAGGCACCAATAGGATGTCCACGGGAAAGTAAACCCCCACTTGTATTAACAGGAATTAAACCATCAAGAGCCGTGGCTCCACTCTCTGTAAATGGACCCCCTTGTCCAATAGGACAAAATCCCATCTGTTCAATTTGATGTATTTCCCCAAAAGCCGTAGCGTCATGAACTTCAGCCACATTGATATCACTTGGACCAAGACCAGACATTTCATATGCTGCTGTGGATGCCCTTTTTGCAATATCCTCTGATGTCCAAGATCCTGATTTTAATACTGAAGCTCTTATTAAGACTGCCCTATTAGTTGGATATTGCTTTAAAAATTTTTCGGAGCAAATTATTGCAGCTGCTGCACCATCCCCTACTGGCGCACACATGGATCTTGTAAGAGGATAAGCCACTTCATAATCCTCTAAAACCTGCTCCACAGTTAAAGGAAAAGTATACTGAGCTAAGGGATTCATTGATGAATTGGTATGATTTTTAGACGCAACGACAGCTAATTGACGCTGAGTTAATCCATATCTTTTCATGTGGTTTCGAGCGCCCATTGCATATAGATCCATAAATGCTGAATGACCCCCCTTTTTCTCCTTTACAACTTCGGTTCCTTGTTTTTTGGCTAGTTTTTCTTTTCTTTTTCTTTCCATTTTTTTCAATTGTTCTATAAGTTTCCTCGTTTTAACCACATCTGTACCAGCTATAAATCCTTCCATCATTCTTTTCCGATCCTCATGATATACCTTTTCAGCACCTATAGCAAGGGTACAATCATAAAGTCCTGCTTTTATTGCGGTCCATGCCCCATGAACTGCATTACTACCACTTGCACAAGCATTTTCAACGTTATTAATCGGGATTTTTTCAATCCCATTAGCCGAAAGAGCCACTTGTCCCCTAATGCTATGCTGAAAATCATCACTCATTCCCCAACCTGTATTAGAAAACCATGCAGCTTCGATTTCACCAAATTCTATCTTGCAATCTTCTTTAACAGATCTGAGGGCTTCACCAGTTAAATCTTTAATACTTTTATCAAGAAATTTGCCGAATTTAGTCATCCCAACGCCAATTATGTAGACTTTTTCACTCATATTTCTCCTCCTTAGAATACTCCGTTCTTTTTAAAATAAAAATATAATATACTTAAGAAAGTTATCTAATTAAATTATAAGCATTATATCTTCCTTGCCTTTATCTTTTAATAAAGAATTTAATACTAAAAAAATTCAATTGAATTATTATGTTAAAGATAGCATTTATAGGAGCAGGTTCATTTGTTTTTGGAGAAACCGTATTGACGGATATTCTCATGTTTCCTTCGCTTATCGAAGACACCGTCATATGTTTGGAGGATATTGATGAACAGTATTTAGATTTAATGTATAAATACATGCTAAAGTTGCAGGAAAGTTATCCAGAAAAATTTAAAGGAGTTACTTTTGAAAAGACAACAAATCAACGTAAGGCTATTGAAAATGCGAAATATATTATCAATGCCATTCATGTTGGAGGATATGAGGCATATAAATTAGATATGGACATTCCCTATAAATATGGTGTGACTCAATGTGTGGGTGATACATTAGGACCTGGTGGAGTATTTCGTTTTCTTAGATCTACTCCTGTAATGAAATCAATTTTAAAAGATATTGAAGAAGTGGGATACAATAATGGATCTGATAATGACAAGCCATTACTTTTAAATTACACAAATCCCATGGCAATGGTAACTTGGTATTGTAATAACATAATTCCTGATTCTACAGTTGGTCTCTGTCACGGAGTGTTTGGTACTGCCTTGGCCCTTAGACATGCATTAAAGCTTAAATCGGAAAATTTTTCCTATTTATGTGCTGGGATTAATCATATGGCTTGGTTTCTTAAATTACAATATAGAGAAGATAAATCCTTACCATGGAAAAACGCTTATCAGCTTTTAAATAAAAAATTGGAAGAAAATCCTGCATTCGAAGAAATGGAGAGATTAAGGGTTGATATGATGAGAGCTACAGGTTATTTTATGACTGAGTCTTCTGGACATTTAAGTGAATATCTTCCTTATTATCGAAAACGGGATGATTTATTAGAAAAATACAAAGGTACTATGCTATTTGCTAATTTAGAACATAACTTTAATTATGAGATGAGTAAAAGTAATACTGAGAGTGTAGACAAGACGATTTCGAGGAAATTGAAGAGAAAAGATCTTAAACTTAAAAAAAGGCATTCAGGAGAATATGCATCGTATATTATAAATGCTATTGAAACTAATATACCTTTCATATTCAATGGGAATGTTATAAATAAACAAGGAGGATTAATTACAAATCTACCAAAAGAATGCTGCGTAGAAGTACCCGTTACAGCGGATAGTCAGGGATTGCATCCCCAAGGCGGGATTGAATTACCTACTGTTTGCCAAGCACTATGTATATCTAATATTATGGTCCAAAAAGCTGCTGTCGAAGGAGCCCTAGCTTTAGACCGAGAAAAAATTTATCATGCTGTGCTTCTTGATCCTAATACTGCAAGTGTTTGCTCTCCAATGGAAGTTCGAGAAATGGTTGATGATATGTTCGAAGCTGAGGCAAAATGGCTCCCTCACTTTTAATAATAAGATAAAAGTCCGAAAATTTTTATATTAAAAGAATATGATTTTCTAATGGCTAATCGCTTAAATAATCTTTTCCGGTTTAATCAAGCGAACATTAATTTAGCAGGTAAGGTATGTACCAAAGCATATTTTGAAGATCCTCTCTTTTGTTGGTTTTTTCCAGAATTATCTAAAAGAAGTAAATATTTAAGCGTTCTTTTTAATGTAGGTTTTCGTTATTGCCAAAATTATGGTGAAGTGTACGCAACATCTTCAAATATAGAGGGAGTCGCATCATGGCTTCCTTATAATAAGTCGAAAATATCATTTGCGCAGATGATACGATTTGGATTTCTTCCGCTTATTCTGAAAGCTGGTATAAAAAACTTAAAAAAGATGAATCTCTATGATAAATTTTGCCAAAAGATGCATAAAGAACATGCTAATTTTTCCCATTATTATTTATATAATATTGCTGTAGACCCTGAATATCAAGGAAAAGGGTATGCTAGTAAATTAATAAGACCCATGCTGGCAAGATTCGACGAACAAAATTTACCATGCTATTTAGAAACTCAGATTGAAAAAAATGTATCAATATATCAACATTTTGATTTTGATGTTCTAGAAAAAGCACTAATTCCAGAAGCAAATCTTAATTCTTGGTCCATGTTAAGAAAAATTAAAAAATAAATTTTCTTAGTACCTGAAAAAATCACCCTAATTGAATATAATCCGCTTGTACTTTCAAAATTTCATCTAAAATATTTTTTGCTTGCCAATAAGTCTCCACGACAGGATCCGCTAGAAGTGCTTGGAGAGCAAGATCTCGGGATTTATTAATCGCTGCTTCTACAACCAAATCCTGCACTGAATATTGTATCCTTAAAAGTGCAGCAAGTGATTTTGGATATTCTCCCAATTTAAGTCCATTTACTCCCTTTTTATTTACAATTGCCGGACATTCAACCACAGCATCTTTAGGGAGATTCGTAAATACACCTTCATTGGGAACATTTACAGAGTGTTCAATATGATTCGAATCTGTTAGTATTCCCTCGATTATGGGAATTGCATGTTCTTCATCAGGTTTTACTGCCTTATATCCCTGTCCTCTTTCAATGAATTGTTTTAATTTATCAAAACGATATTGGGTAAGAACTCTGCCGTGTGAACTCCAAAAATGCCGTACAGTTGGTATATCTGCTTTTTCCCATGCCCATTGTAAGTATTCGCCGTAATGACTATCAGTGGTATAGGGGCAATAACCATAAGTTTCCAAAATAAAGCCAATAAGCTTAAATCCATCATAAGATTTCATATTCGCTAATAATTTTGGACCTTTCTTTCGAACATCTGGATATGCATCTTTTCCAGAATCCTTATATTTAATTTCTAAAAATACCCCAAAATGATTTAATCCCCCTCCTTTAACTTCTAAATTTGATATTGGAGTATCTAAAATTCTGCTTAATATAGGAAGAAAATGATAAAATTCATGACAAAGACCTACAAATTTTAATCCGGGGGATTTCCGTTTTATGGCTAAACATATCCGAGACATAGGATTTGAAAAGTTAATTAAGAACGCATTCGGACAGATCTTTTGTATATCTTCACAAATTTCTAAAATAGGAGGAATAACTCTTAGAGAATGAAAAAGTCCACCCGGACCTCCATTTTCTCCAGATATTTGTTTATTCCCAAATTCTTGAGGAATTCTAAAATCTAAATCTAATAAAGGATACCTTGGAGAAATTTCGATTGAATTAATTACAAAACTAGCGCTATGTAGGGCATCTGATCTATTAGTGGTTTGTTCCACTTCAAAATCTAATTTTTTTCTTTCTATTGCCGATTGACATGCTTTATATGATAAATTTAAAGTTTCTGGATTTATATCATGAAGACATATTGTGCTTCCCTCTAAAACTTTAGAATTTAATATATTTCCGATCTCTCCCAAACCAAAGATCAGAGATCCCGCACCGATTAATACAATTTTTTGTTTTCTTACCAATTGAAATTTAACCTCATTTAAACTAAATAATATAAAAGAAGCTTGTCTAAAATAAGTTTTTAATCGAGCAGGTTTAAAAAAAGAAAAGAGAATTTAATTTAAATATTATTAGAAGTTACTTTTATTTTCGCATCTTGACAAATTTTCCAGTCCTCATTAACTCGCATGGTCTCAGGTATTCCTTCCCTGATTTTTCCACAAATTCATCTAATTTTTTAGTCCAACGTTCATAATTATTTTTTCCCGCTGAAAAAGGACCTGGTGTGTTCATTCCTGCCATATTTGCATCGTCGATTATCTTCCAGCCATTTACTACTCCTTCTTCTATTAATCTACAACCCTCGTTTAATCGTATTGCCATTACAAGTTCTAAATCCAGTAGTCCTGCTTTTTTAGACATATCTGGTTTTGGAGTACCTTTTGACCAATCATAATAACCTTGACCTGTTTTTCTCCCTAATTTTCCCTCTTCTACCATCTTAGTTAAAATTTTTCCCGGTTTAAAATCAGGAGATAAGGTTTTAGCATAATAATTGGCGACATGATAAGCTGTATCAAGGCCCACGTAATCAGCTAATACATATGGTGGCATAGGCATTATACCTCCTGTATCAGCATCGATTTGTTCCCACGGAATTCCTTTTTCGAAAGCTAAATCTGTAATATAGCTGGAATATATTGAGACTGGAGCATTCAATCTATTAACTATAAAACCGGGTCTGTCTTTCAAGACTCTGGCAACAAATCTACTTCCTCTTAGGCAGGGAAGACTCTCTCCTACTCTTACTCCAATATCCATTGCTTCATCTGATGATTTCTCTCCTTTAATGACCTCAACTAACCTCATTAATGGAGGAGGATTAAAAAAATGTATCCCTATACATTTATCCTCTTTATTAGTCGCTGATGCGATTTCTGTTATAGACATTGTAGAAGTATTTGTAGATATAATGCAATGAGGTGGAGAATTCTCATCACAGGTTTTAAATACACTTTTCTTAACATCCATATTTTCAACAACAGCTTCTATAATAAAATCGGTATCTTTAACCGCAGAAGCTAAATCTAATGAGGTTCTAAATTTTCCCATTACCTCCGCGGCATTCAATTGCCCTTTTGCTTCAAGTCTTTTTAAACCATCTTCAATAGCAGCTACACCTTTATCAATAAACTCTTGTTTGACATCAACCATCATAACGTTGTATCCTGCCATCAAGGAAATCTGAGCAATGCCATTTCCCATCAAACCAGCACCTATAATTGCTATATTTCTTACTTCTTGAGTCATATTTTATACCTCTCTTGATAATTTCTTTTTCGTTTTTTATTTTATTTGGATTTTTTTAAAAAATAATAAAAAAGTCGATTTTAAATTTAAAAAATTTAATTTCTCTAAATTATTATTTATTATTTAAGTATAAAGAATTTTTGAATAAGTTTTAGTAATAAAAAAAAAGAAAAATTACGGGTTTAGATTGTATGCACTTATTTTCGCATTTTCGTGAAGTCACCAGACTTCATCAATTCGCAGGGTCTTAGGTATTCTTTTCCTGTTTCATCTGCAAGTTTTTCAAGTAACTGTGCCCATTGAGCATAATTTTTTTTACCTGCCCCAAATGGACCCGGTGTGTTCATACCGGCCATATTAGCATCATCAATGGTTTTAAAACCTGAGGCAACACCTTCTTCCAAGATTCTACAACCTTCATTCAGTAATATAGCCATCGTATTTTCTAAATTGAATAAACCCGCTTTTTTAGATTTATCAATTTTTGGTCGTCCTTGGGACCAATCATGAAAGCCTTTTCCTGTTTTTCTTCCTAATTTACCTTCTTCTACCATTTTAGTTAATACCTTTCCTGGTTTGAAGTCAGGAGATAGAGTTTCAGAATAGTAGTTCCCCACATGAAACATAGTATCCAAACCCACATAATCCGCTAATTCAGTAGGACCCATTGGCATAAGGTCGCCTGCGTCAGCATCGATTTGCGCCCATGGAATACCTTGCTCCGCGGCTTTGTCGAAGATATAATTCATGTAAATCTGTACCGGAGCATTTAGACGATTTACTATGAAACCAGGACGGTCTTTAAGTACAGGAGCGATATATCTTTTACCTCTTAAACAAGGTAATTTTCCAGCAACTTCTATAGCTGTGTTAAATGTCTCTTCGGAGGTGTCAGCACCCTTGATTACTTCAATACAGCGCATTAAAGGTACTGGATTGAAGAAATGAATGCCACAAACTTGGCCAGGTTTTCCAGAATCCTTTCCAATCTCGGTAATACTCATTGTAGACGTATTAGATGCAAAGATTATATGATCAGGGCCATTATCCATAGTAGTTTTACATACGGCTTTCTTTACTTCCATTTTCTCAATGACTGCCTCAATCACCATATCAACATCTTTCACGGCAGAAGCTAAATCTATCGATTTCGAACAGTTTGCAATTATATCTGCCGCAGTAACACCCGCTCCTAAGCCACCTTTTGCTTCGACTTTTTTCAAACCCTCCTTAATACCTTCATAAGCGTTGTCCACGAACTCATCCTTAATATCTACTAATACTACATCATAACCGGCCATTAATGAGACTTGAGCTATACCTTGTCCCATCAAACCTACTCCTAAACATGCAATTTTCTTAATATCAACCATTTTCTTTCATCCTTTTTGTTTTATTTTTTATTTAAAAAGAGTAAGAGCACAAGGCTCTAAATTAATAGTTATTTATGAATTATTAAGAATTTTTAAAATAAATTAATTATTGAATTCTCTGATTCTTCAAAAAATCCCGAATATATTGGAAAACTCAAATAATTTAATTTTATGGATTTGGCTGAAAATATAATCTCAATCTTTCCTAAATCAATGAAGATTCTTACCTCTTTAGAGAAAATATGGAAAGATGAGGAGATAAAGTCCAAACTACGAAAATTTCTGAGATTATAAGCCCGTTAATCTCAAGAAAGTAAATTTGAATTTTTTAAAATTAAAAATTAAAAAAAAATATGGATTTATATAAATCATTTCATTTCTACCCATTTCCCAGACTTTAAGAGTTCACAGGGTTTAAAATAAGTCTTAAATGGCGATATTCATAATATTTTAAATTAGTTACTGTAATTAAGATCATTCAATAGAGAACGATGAATGATTATGTTATTACTTTAAGCTTTCCAATAATCATTGTAAATAATTCATGACATACTAGGATTCTTAATTTTAAATAAATCAAAATACATCTTGATAGTAGTTTTATCAATTTTCTCCTTGGAATCTAGTTTATTAATAATTATTTTTCCTAAAGGTTTATCAACAAAATCAAATCCCATATTTAGATAGAAATTAACCGTTTCTGGATTAATAAGAGAATCAACAAAAACACATCTGCAGCCTATATCTTTTGAAATTTTCAAAGCAATAGTTACAGCTTTTTTTATTAAATCAGAACCAAATTTTTTTCTTCGGAATCTTTTGTCAATAGCAAACATCCCTAAAAGAATCCCCGGAACATATCTCGTAAGTTTCTCTATAGTGAGTGATTCATCCCACTGAATGGTTGAACTCGAAAGTGTAAAATAGCCAATTATATTAGCTTTTTCTGATTCTCTTAAAATATAGATTTGAGAATATCCGTATTTAATAAAAATTTTAGCTCCCTTATAAAAAAAGTCGTCTAATTCTTGAATCCCGGAATTAAACTCATAATTTTTGAAGGGAAAGGTAAAGTCTATCTTTTCAAAGATAGGAGTAATTTCTGTCATAAATAAAACCTTTAATCAAGATTTTATTTTTTTGTAAGATCTATAATCTTATTTTCCAAATTCGAATAAAAATTAGCCAACTTTTCATTATATTTTACATTTTCTAAGTCTTTCAATAAAAGTTCTACAGCTTCTTTTGACTGTAATACAAGATCATCATTAGTAGACATGATATAGAAATCCTCCGGTTCCTGAATATCTTCAAATTTTTGAATTTTCTCTTGAGTTTTCATTCTATTTACCTTATATTAATTATCTAAACATTATTTAAATAGTAAAAAAGGAATAAAAAATTATCCTTTTTGAGTATTTGTCTTTTTGAGTGAGAATGAAATTAAGTTCTAAAATATCTATTTTAACCAAATAATGAAATGCCTCGACTCTTTGATCATCATTATCGCTTTCTTCTTTGAAAGCATTAAGATAATCTATCACCGAATTCGGTTCTAGTTTTTTATTCTGATATGCTATAAATATTTCTCTTGGACTTAAATTGTACAAATATTTTATTAAGTAACTCCTATATTAATTCTATTGGACTGATAAAAATTCTTATAATTTCAAAAAAAATACAAAATATAAATGTTGAAATGACACAAAGAATACCATTAATTCCTTGTTAAAAAAAAAGATATTTAGATACTTAACCAAAAACAAAAAAAAAAATGAGATTTAAAGACTATAAGTGATATTTATTGATTTTACTTCATTTCTACCCATTTGCCGGACTTTAAGAGTTCACAGGGTTTAAAATAAGTCTTACCCGTCATTTCCACAAGTTCATTCAATACTTCTACTTGTTTTGCACTATTTTCGACATTGGGGCGCATTGGACCTGGCATATTCATCCCTGCCATCAATGCATCATCTATCACTTCCCAACTTGTAGTAATTCCTTCTTCAAGAATTCTACATCCTTCATTTACCATTATAGCTATTGGATATTGAAGTTTATATAATCTTGCTTTTCCAGCCTTTCTGCTGGGAGAAGGGCGACCCTTTGACCAATCATAGAATCCTTGTCCTGTTTTGGCTCCTAATTTTCCCTCGTTAAACATTTTAGTAATTACTTTTCCAGGGGCGAAATCGGGAGATAATGTTTTTTCATAATATTTGAGACCATGATATATCGTATCAATACCTACATAATCTGCCAAAACACAGGTAGGCATTGGTCCACCGGAATCATTGTCGAGTTGCTCCCATGTGATTCCTTTTTCTGCGACTAAATCGAATAAGTAATTCTGATATATCTGAACTGGTGCAGTAACTCTATTTACTATAAATCCAGGTCTGTCCTTTAAGACTTTCGCAATATATCTATCGCCCCTAAGACAAGGTAATTTCCCTGCAAATTCCATGCCGATATCTACACTTTGATCGGAGGTTTTATCACCGTAAATTACTTCAATGCATCTCATCAATGGTACAGGATTAAAGAAATGCATTCCAATAACTTTGTCTGGTCTATTGGTAGCCGTAGCCATTTCTGTAATTGACATCGTTGATGTATTTGAAGCGAGAATACAGTGAGCAGGTGCATTTTCATCGCAGGTTTTAAAGACCTTCTTCTTAATATCCATATCTTCAATGACAGCTTCAATCATAATATCTGCATCTTTTACAGCAGATGCATTATCAGTAGATTTCTTTAAATTTGCTAAGAACTCTCCAGCTGTCTTTCCTTTCAATGCTCCTTTAGCTTCTAACTTTTTCATACCGTCTTCTATGTTAGCGTAGCTTTTGTCAACATACTCATCTTTAATATCAACCATAGTGACATTAAATCCAGCCATTAACGCAACCTGCCCAATACCCGTACCCATTTGCCCTGCTCCAATTACTACTAAATTTTTTATATCCGCCATTTTTATCATCCTTTTAGACTTTTTTAAATAAATTTATACAAAGTGATTACATGATCATAAATTTATACCAAATTATAATCTTTAACAATTTTGATGATCTGATCCGAAAATCATATTTAAATAGTAGTTGAAAGATAATATATACAAGTTATATAAAAAAGTAGAATTAAGGGTGAAAAAGGTGGCATTCGAAGATTTAACTCAATTAGAAATACTTCAAGGTACTACAAGCTTGATATATGCAATTTCAGGAACTATAATCGGACTGATAATAGCCGCTAAATATCTTAAACATGACAAAAAAGAACTACTTGGGATAGGAAGTTCATTAGCTCTCATTACAGCTCCTTGGTATGGAGCAGGAATTTCATTTTTAACAATAATTATTTTTGGTTAAGGATTAAATGATTCAATTTATTTTTATATCAATTATGGATTATTACCATTTGCTTTAATTACTTGGATGTATGGTATTTCAATACTTATATTTCCGAAATGGATCAAAAAAAATGTACTTATCTCTGTTATTATTTGCATACCTTATGAAATTATCTTGATAACCCTTTTAGCAATTGATCCATCAATGGTCGGTACTAAGCAAGGAATGTTCAATTCGGATGCAGCACTTATCCCTACTATATTTATAATATTTGGTCTTTTAGTGACTTTAGTTACAATGCTAATGTTTATTAGAGTGTGTTTAAGATCGGACTCACTAAAAGTCAAGTGGCAAGGACGTTTCTTATTAATTGCGGTCATTCTTCTAATAATTGGATCATTTATGGATTCGATAATAACCTTGAACCCAGGGGTTTTAATTATAACTAAAACAATTTTGATGATAAGATTAGTTTTTAGTTATTTAGGATGGCTTTTACCTGAACGAGTTGCTAATTGGTTAGTAAAAAGAGAGTAAGGAGCTATATGATTCAAATATCTAATTTAATTCTTTAATTTTTTCTTTTTTGGAATGAACCATTTAAACGAAATTTTTTCTCAAAACTATATATTATATATATCCTAAGGGAGAATGTCTATATAATATAAATTTAAATAATACAAAATTCATACATGCCAACTTTTGGACATATTTGTTATGGTTTAGCGCTTTTGATTCCGATTTTATATTACACAAAAACCGATGAAAAACCCTTTAATTATAAGGTCGCTTTTATCTTTCTGACGAATAATATATACGGTCCGGATTTAGTCGGGCTTTTCTTCGTAATACCAACTCACAATATTTTAGGATTTCTTATAATGGCACTTCCCTTGGCAGTTTTTTTCTCGTATTTTTCTAGGTTTTCTTTAAAGAAATCCGAAGGAAAATTTCCTCTAAAATTTGTAGATGATGGAATAAGCGAGGTAAATTACAAGAATGCATTTTGTATTACTGCTGCTGGTGGTATTTCGCATTTTTTTATAGACCAATTTTATCATTGGGAAAAAAAAATGCAGATCTGGCCAGGTATTGCCATTACTCATGATGAGATGCTCGCATGGGGGGGACCTGCATATCATTATATCACTCCTTTAATAATTCTAGGTGATATTGCAATCGTTAGTTATATTGTGCTCTCACTCTATACTTTTATGAAAGGGCATAAGGAAACTTTCAAGTTGCTTCTAATCTCAACATTAGTTACTTTAAGTCTAATGGTATTCATCTCAACAAGCATATTTTGGGCAGAACGTGAGATCGGGGCAATAGTGCATTGTTTTGTTTATGTGCTGATACCGTTATTTTTACTTATGTATGCGGCTCGGGATGTTAAAGATAATCCTATAACTACACCAGATATACCAAAAATAAACAGGAAAACTCTTTTAAAAATCGTCGTGATCATATCTATTTTATTTGCTCTATTTATGGCTTTCTATGCTTATTTTGCGATAACATATGCAGGATATCTTGCTGAACTTATCATTGAAATGTTTGGAGGGAATGTTGCGGAGATGACAATCACAGTGACAATAATAGGGTATATATACATGACATTTGCGATTATTTTACTAATTGCTTCAATCGGACTTTTCTTTAAAAGTAATATTTGCCGCTACATTGTAATGACCATTTGTACTTACTTCTTAATATTTGTATTTCCATTTGCCATCACTCTGTTTCTCTGTGAACGAGACGTAAAAGCTATGTTTGGAAAGGAATCAGAAGTTTAACTTTAAATTTTATTAATTTTTTTTCTAAATTAATTAAAAATCCCTTTAATTTCTATTTAAAAAATAGAATTATTGTAATTCAGATAATATCATTAAATAAGTATAGATAGAAAATATATATATAGCTTATAATTTCAATTTAAATTTTAAAATAAAAGAGATAAAAATGCCTACTTTTGGACATGTTTTTTACGGATTGTGTTTACTTATTCCAATTCTTTATTTTGCTCGAGATAAGTTTAACTATAAGGTTGGCTTTATTTTTCTTGCAAATAATATCTTCGGACCAGATATTTTACATCTCCTTTTTATTCCATATTTTCATAATATTTTGGGTTATGCCATCCTCGCTATTCCTTTATCTTTAGTCTTTACATATAGTTCTCGTTTCTCATTAGTGAAATCAGATGGTCCTTTTCCCTTAAAATTCGTAGATGAAAGCATCAGAGAAGTTAATTGGAAAAATTCTTATTTGATATCTGTTGCGGGGGGTATATCCCATTTTTTCATTGATCAATTCTATCATTTTGAAAAAGAGATGCATATTTGGTACGGAATAGATATAACTCATGATGAGATGCTTGCTTGGGGAGGTACCGCATATCATGTTGTTGATCCATTAATGATCATAGGTTCAATGATAGTTGTTGCTACAATTCTACTTTCTATGTATTATTTAAGAAAAGGATATAAAGAAACGTTCAAATGGTTATTATTTTTTACGATTTTAACTATTGTACTGATGCTTGGGTTATCAACTGCCGTTTATGGTGGTGAGCGTGAATTTGGAGTGATGGTGCATTGTACGGTATATGTGTTAATCCCATTGTTTTTACTAATGTATGCGGCGCGTAGTATCATGGATAAACCTGTAAAAACACCAGATATACCCAAAATAGATAGAAAAATATTATTGAATATTGTGGCAGTAATTTCCACGCTTCTTGGGATATTTTTCCTATTTTACTCTTATTATGCTTTAACATATGCAGATAGCCTTGCTAAATCAATGGCAGAAGACGGGGGTCAAACTGCTAATGAAATTTCAAGAGCTATTACTATAATCGCTTATGTCTACGGTATTATCGCATTTATATTGCTAATTGGTTCAATTGGTCTATTTTTTAAAATAAATATCTGTAGATATTTTGTAATTGTTGCTTCATTGGTTTCTTTCATATTTGGATTTCCTTTAGCTATCGCTTTGTTTTTATGCGAGAAAGATGTAAAAGCGCTTTTTGGTAAAAATTCAGAAGAGTAATTATTAAATCCAAATCACTTTTTTTCTTTTCTAAAATTTTAGTCTTTCATAAATTCGATAATTATATTTATCTCAAAAGTTAAAAAAAGAATAAAAAAATTAATTTTTTAATCCCATCATCTCTTTTGCTTCATCTACAGTTGCGGGTTCTCTTCCTAGCTCTTTAGCTAATCTTACCATTCGAGCTACGAGTTGAGCATTACTTTGAACGAGTTCTCCTTTTCGATAGTGAAGCGTATCTTCTAAACCAGTTCTTATATTCCCTCCCATACACATAGCTATTGTTGTCAGTGTGAGATTATATCTGCCAACAGTAACGACTTGCCATGTAGATCCTTCAGGAAGTTGGTCAACCAAGTGAGTTAAATTACTTACAGTGGCAGGGGCTCCTCCGCTTATTCCTAATACCAAACTAAAATGAAGTGGAGGTTTTAAAGCGCTGAGCTCTACTAAATCTAAAATGTTTGCGATATGACCAGAATCGTATACTTCTATTTCAACACCCGCCTTTCTTTTGTAACATTTATTTACAAATTTTCTATTGAAATCCATAGGATTATCGAATAAATGACTCCCATAACGGGTTCGAAATTCGAAGGTTCCCGCGTTTATGGTAAACATATCTGGCACAGGGTTAATATTAATTAAATTTAAACGGTCTTCTAGTGTTGCCATTCTTATAGATGTACCATATTTTTTACCTTTACTGCTCACTTTTGTGCCCCATTCAACCCAAGCTCCTATACCATTTCCTATTTGCGTTATGATGGGACATTTTTCTTTAATTAAATTAACCGCCTTATTATACACGTTTAAATCTGGGGTGTTTTGGCCATCTTCTCCACGAACATGAAGGTGACAAATCGCCGCTCCCGCATTATAGCATTCCAAGGCGTCTTGAGCTTGTTCTTCAGGAGTAATTGGCACAGCAGGATTCGCCCATTTACCTTGGATGCCTCCCGTTATCGCTGCAGTTATAATTACTTTCTCATCAGAAAGAAGATTCGGTTTCAATTCTTAATAACCTCATAAATTCTAAAATTTTAAATATTTTAATTGAAATTTAGAGATAAATTTATTTATAGTTTGTGTTGAAATGAAAATGGATTAATTTTTCTATTAATTATTAATAGTATTTCATTTATACTTCGAAAATAGAGTAAATATACAAAAAAATGGCAGATGTTAATTATATCTTTCTTTTATCGTTAACGATAATAGTAATTGGGTATGTAATTAAGAAATTAAATATAATTACCGAAGAAAATGGTAAAATTGTTGCTAAAGTAATCTTTAATATAACTTTACCTGCAGTTATCCTCAAAATTACGAGCAATATAGAATTTAAGATGTCCTTAATCCTATTACCTATAATAAATATCGCATTTGGTTTTTTAATGGCTGCCATAGGATTGATTATATTTCGAAATTATTCAAGGGAAACAAAAGGCCTTATTTTAATGACTTTAATCGGATTTAATGTCGCTCATTTTTCTTTTCCCTTAGTTGAAGGAATATGGGGTGATGAAGGACTTGCCCTAATTGCACTAGTAGATGCCGGAAATGCTTTTACCATATTCGTGCTTTGCTATATTGTTGGTTCAATTTTTGCTCCTAATGCAAATATAGACGAGAAGGGAATAGATTTCAAAGATATTGGTAAACGTTTATTTAAATCAGCTCCCTTATTAAGTTATTTTTCTGCTCTATTCCTAAATTTCTCCGGAATTGGAGAATCTTTACCACTCTTCTTCTGGGATTTATTAGATATTTTAGCGAGGGCAAATACAGCACTATCTTTACTTCTATTAGGAATTTACTTAAATTTTAAGTTCGAAAAAACTGAATGGACTACAATTGTAAAAATTCTCATTACTCGCTACTCGTTTGGCCTTTTAGTCGGATTATTATTATTTTTTTTCCTACCCCAAAATCAATTTGATATTTTATTTAGAATTATTATTACCATTTCCTTGATTTTTCCTGTTGGTTTAGCACTTATACCTTTCTCGGTAGAATTTGAATATAATCAAAAACTTATTAGTATTATAGCAAATTTAACCATCATACTTAGTTTTACTCTCGTTTGGATTTTAATTTTAATTTTAGTTGGATAATTTTTCTCAAGCTATTTTCTCTTTTTAAAAATAAGAATACACATAAATATGATAATGTCATATTTGAAATTTAACGCAAATTATTCATAACTAAATTGTCAAATAATTGAGGTATTATTATGTCTCCAAAAATGACACCTAAGGAAGCAGCTGTTTGGGATAAATTCAGGGGAGCTATGAATAGAATCATGGAAAATGAACATCAAAGTATTGGTACAAGAATTGAACAGTTAGCTGTGGAAAAGCCAAAAGAGTTGGCTTTATTTTATCAAGATAAATCTTGGACATGGCAGACGTTCAATGAAGAATGTAATCGAATTTCTAACTTTTTTCTTGAATTAGGATTAAAACGAGGAGATAGCGTTGCATTAATGCTGGAAAATTGTCCAGAATATTTCTTTTTCGTAGCAGGAATAAATAAAATCCAAGGGATAAGTGCTTTAATCAATTTCAATCAGAGAAAACAAGCCTTAACCCATTCTTTTAATGTTGCTGAATCAAAATGGATTGTGGTAGATGGTGAATGCTTGCAATTTTTTAACGATATTATTGATACTCTTCCTCATACTCCTGACCAGATTTTTGTAATTAATAATCCAAAAATGGTAAAACATAACTATATAGAATTATCTGATAAGCTCAAATCTATTTCTAATCAAAATCCTAAAACCACCTTTGATTCAATTTTACGGGAAACTGCACTCTATATTTATACTTCAGGCACCACTGGACTTCCGAAAGCGGTCATCATGCAGAATTTCAGATTATATACTCAAGCTTCTATTTTATGTGCCATTGCAGATTTACAACCCGATGATATTATATATATTCCCACTCCACTCTATCATAATGTAGGTATAGGATGTTCCTGGATGAAAGCAAACCTCTTAGGAGCAAAAATTGCTCTAAGTAAAAGATTTTCCGCTTCAGAATTTTGGAATGATATCCGTAAATTTCAGGCGAGTTATTTTATGTATGTGGGAGAAATACCCCGTTATCTCCTAAATCAACCTCGATCTGATTATGAAAAAAATCATACACTTAAGAAAATGTTGGGATTAGGGCTAAGAAAAGAAATATGGGAAGAATTTCAAGAAAGATTTGGGGTTGACCATATTTATGAATTTTATGGATCAACTGAGGGTCATAGACCTCTTTTCAATGTGGATGAAATTCCGGGAATGGTAGGAAGGGACAATATGGCGGGATTTTCACTGGCAAAAGTAGATCCTGAGACGGGTGAGTTTTATAAAAACGAGAAGGGCTATTATGTAAAATGCAAACCCGGTGATGTAGGTATGGGATTAATAAAAGTTGAAGAAAGAGGGGTATTTACCGGTTATAAGGACAGAGAGAAAACTGAAAAGAAACTTTTACAGAATGTGTTCAGAAAGAATGATTGCTATTTTAATACTGGTGATTTAATGAAAGTCCATGAAGATCTCTGGGTTTCGTTCGTAGATAGACTAGGTGATACTTTTCGATGGAAAGGAGAGAATGTCTCTACTTTAGAGGTTGAAGCCATTTTAAATTCACATCCCACAATACAGATGTCATCCGTATATGGAGTTGCAATTCCTAATACAGAAGGGAAAGCGGGAATGGCGGCTATAAAATTAGATCCAGCGATAAAATTTAATTTAGACGAATTTTCTCAATTCATATTAGATGTGTTGCCAAAATATTCTATCCCAATTTATATACGAATTATTAAGAAAGTTGAAACAACAACCAGTAGTTTTAAAATAATTAAAACTACTTTATGCAAAGAAGGGTATGATATTGATAAGATAAAAGATACCATCTATTTCTGGGATTCTGGTGCGAAAAATTATGTCCCATTTACAGATTCAATATATTGGGAGATCAAGCAGGGCAAATTTGGGGAAATGAAGCCCAATATCCCTATATCTATGTAAACAACCCAATCAATCTAAATTTTTTAAAATTAAATTTTATGGAAAAATTTTTTTATTCCTATTTATTCATCTGGTTAAGTATCTAGTAGTGTTATAATAAGATATTTCTGTACTCAATAAAATACTTAAAATATATTAGTTCTAAAGCTATTTTTTAACTCTTGATATTAAATTTATATTAACAATTCACCAACATTATAATATTATTTTAACTTCGTCTTATTCTGAATAATAAAAAATTAAAAAAAAATAACAATCAAGAGTTATAGAAAATTATAATAATAATCTTAAAACGAGAGGAGCAAAAATTGGAAAAACATATTGGAAAAAAAAGGTTAAAAGGAGCGATCCCTAAAATTGGAATTCGTCCTACTATTGATGGGCGAGAATTAGGCGTACGTGAAGCACTTGAATATCAAACCATGAATATGGCAAGAAATTGCGCAAAATTATTATCAGAAAATCTAAAATATCCTAACGGTTGTAATGTTGAATGTATAATAGCGGATACGACCATTGGAGGAGTTTCAGAGGCAATGGAATGTGCAGAAAAATTTCATAAGGAAAATGTCGGAGTATCAATCACGGTCACTCCTAGTTGGTGTTATGGTGCGGAGACGATGGATATGACGCCTCATATTCCTAAAGCAATATGGGGATTTAACGGAACTGAGAGACCCGGAGCAGTTTACCTAGCGGCAGTATTAGCAGCTCACTCTCAAAAAGGGATCCCCGCTTTCGGAATATACGGTCAAGACGTTCAAGATATGAATGATAATAGTATTCCTGAAGATGTGCAACATAAACTCCTACGTTTTGCGAAGGCAGGGCTTGCAGTAGCATGGATGAAAGATAAATCTTATTTATCCATAGGATCTGTATCAATGGGAATTGCGGGCTCAATTATTATTGAACAATATTTTCAAGATTATTTAGGAATGCGAAACGAATACGTAGACATGTCAGAAATCATTAGAAGATTAAAACAAAATATTTTCGATCCCGAAGAATTCAAATTAGCGTTAAATTGGGTTAAAGAGAATTTAATAGAAGGAAAAGATCACAATCCTCCTGACCTCATAAAAAACCAGGAACAAAAGGATAATGAATGGGACATGGTTATAAAAATGGCAATGATTGTGAGAGATTT
>SDNV01000156.1 GCA_004524515.1 Promethearchaeota archaeon | reverse complement strand
TCTTAAACGATTCCATAAAAATAAAAAGGAGATAAAAGGAGCTACGAGAAAAATAAATGGTAGCGTTACCAAGGGATAAAAAGCAAATAACGCAAATAATGATCCCACATGAGCGAATATATATCTAATTCCCAAGGCAATATTTTGCGAATTTTCCCCATCAGTTGTCAATTTATTTGGCGCCCCTCCTATTTGAAAAATAATAGGCAAAACCCAATAAATAAGGTAAAAGATAATAATCCCGGTTATTATTCTGAAATAATATTTTCCAATAGTTGTTTTCCAAATAAAAAATAGGGGAAGGATTAATATGATCAGAGGAAGCCCATTTATTAAAATGCTAAAGAATATATCTATCATAATTATCACAGATCAAATTTTATCATAAAAATTATTATGTATTTAAGATAAATGTATGTAAATTCTATAATAATACATAGGTAATTTCGAATATTTTTAATTTTTGATTATGACAGAAGATCAGAAGATTGGGATTGTAGTTGATGAAGATTTCGCAATAAAGAATAATCCCCCATATCCTCATCCTATTTTTCTTTCTTATGAAAATCCACTTAGAATACGAATGATTTTGAACTATTTAAATTCGATAAAGATATGGAACGACAAGAGAATCATTAAAATTCCGCCTAAGATAATAGAAGAGGAGCATTTGAATTTAGCGCATACCAAATATTATATTGACGCTATTAAACGATTTTCAGGGTTTGGAAGTGGGGTGCTGGACGATGAAATTTACATTACCCCAGACACCTTTTATTTGGCAAAAAAGGCAGTGGGCGGGGCTATTTCAGCAATAGAAAAAGTAGTGAAAAAAGAGCTGAATCAATCTTTTGCTCTCATAAGACCTCCTGGACACCATGCTTTACGAGAAAAAGGTTCTGGACTTTGTATTTTTAACAATATTGCAAATGCTATATTATATCTTAGAAAAGAGCTAAATTATAATAAAAAAATCGCCATTATAGATATCGATGATCATTTTGGGGATGGTCTGGTTCAATATTTTTATCAGGATCCTAGTGTACTCTATTTTTCCATTCATGAATTTGATTTTATTGAGGGAGATATGGGATTTATTAATGAATTAGGAGCGGGAGAAGGTATCGGAACAACTATTAATTTTCCTGTACCTCCAGGAATTACAGATCATGAATTTCTAGATTTTTTGGAAGTTCTTGAACCAATTTTGAGAGAGTATGAACCAGATATTATCATAGTGGCGATTGGATTTGATATGTATTTTGATGACGCTATTGGAAATTGTTTCTTGACCAGCAATTCTTATTATGAATTTACAAAAGAAATTTACAAAATAGCTAAAACAGTATGTGAGGGAAAGGTTGCTTTTATCTTGGAAGGAGGATATAGTTTAGTAGGCCTGCCAATATGTGTGCATGCGGTTATAAAAGCATTATTAAATGAGTCCCATGAGAGGGAATTTTTTGAAAATCAAATAGGGGTAAATGAATCTAAAAAAGAAGATGTGGCTAAAATTAAATCTTCTCTACTTAAACTATTGAAAGATTATTGGAAACTTTAAAAAAGTAAAAGTGAAAAAAACGAATATCATTTAAATTAGGGTAGATAGCTTTTTTGCATATTCTTGAACAGCGAACAGCGCATCCCTTGGACCAACCTGAGGATTTATATAGCAAACTAATGCTCCAGTGCCTCCAATCGGAATTGGACAAATAATCACATGCCCTTTACCCGTTATATTTGTCGCGATTTTTCTCTCTTCGGTATTTTCTACAATCATATATTTAACTCCTTGGATTACAATACTGGTCATCCCTTTCTCACCAAGTTCTAATTTGGTTTGCAGTAATTGATTTAATCCATCTTCCTTAGCTAAATCTCCACTAATATCCCAATTCTCCGTCTGGGTAATAAGGCCCCCGTCTTTACCTATGATCGCAATCCCGTATATATTTTGTTCCACATCCAGAAGTTCATCTATAATATTTTCTAGAGACATCTTGAATATCAGTCTTTATGTTTTTTTATTATATAGTAATACAAATAGAATTTATATTTAAATAATTAGTTAATATTCCAATTTACTTCACTGAAATTTTCGTCATTTTTGGATTTTAAAGAGTTTTAGGTATTAGTGTCCAAATCACAAATATTTTATTGGTACCTTTTTATAATAGTAATATCGAAAAAAAAATAAATTAAAAACATTTTAAAATTTCAACAAAAAAATCAGTGAGATATATGGGGTATAGAATATGGAAAAAAGCGGTCAAAATGACCCTTCGAGAGAAAAAAATATTTGTCATTTTTACTGGGATTTATACGATATTAATATTTTTAACTAGTTTTTTCATTGAAACCACTCTAAGCGCAGGAGGTGGATTTCTAAGCAATTATTTCATCCTCATTTTCTTCTTTACAAGTTTGATTCTTTCTCTGCTTTATGCGTGGCTAATTGTTTCTAGAAATAGAAAAGTTTTTGCTACTTTGAAATGCATAGGCTGGACGAATGGTAACATCAACTCATTGGTAGTGGGAATTATCTTATTTACTACTCTTATGGGTTTTATTATTGTCATTGAAGGGTTATTACATTATGCTGCAATAATTACTTATATGCATTCCGCTAATTATCTGAAAAATATTCCGATGATATTGGTAAATCTTTTACCGGTCGTCTTAACATTTGGGTTGTTCCTTTTAGTTCAAATTATAGCAATAATTTTGGCAAATAGGAAAGTGCTAAAAGTTCGTCCCGTCATAGCCCTTAAGCGTGTAGGACAGTGAGGTGAAAAAAAATGCCAGTAGATAAAGATGTTATGATTGAATGTATTGACGTAAATAAGGAATACAGACGCGCTGGAGCAATTATTCGCGCTTTAGTCGATATTAATGTTTCTATAAAATCCGGGGATTTTGTAATTGTACAAGGTCCTACAGGTTGCGGAAAAAGTACCTTATTAAATGTAATGTCTGGTTTAGATTTACCCGATTCTGGGAAAATTATTTTTGATGGGGAAAACATTGCCCGATCCAAAGAGGATCGATTGGCAAAAATTCGCAGACAAAAAGTGGGATTTGTATTTCAGGATTTTAATCTCATTAACACATTAACGGCTGTTGAAAACGTAGAAGCGATGTTATGGCCTACGGTGTTAAGATCAAAGGAAATTGAAAACCGTGCCATTTCTGCTTTACGTGATGTGAATATGCTGGAGAGGAAAGATCATTTTCCCGCTGAAATGAGCGGAGGAGAAAAACAAAGAGTGGCACTTGCGAGAGCTATTGTTGGAAAACCCAGAGTGGTTTTTGGAGATGAAGTAAGTGGGAATTTAGATCCTCAATCTGAAAAGGAAGTTATGGAATTACTTAAAAAAATAAATCAAGATTATGAAACAACGATGGTGATTGTTACTCATCGAGATACTGTTGCCAAATATGGTAATACTGTAATAAGAATGGACAATGGACAAATCATGAGTGTAAAATGAGTGGTGAAGAGTAAACTAATTCTTCTTTTTTTTAACATTTTTAATTTAATTCGATAATCATTGATTGTAGCTTGCTTTTTCTTATATTTTCATTGATAATTAAAGATTGGACTCCTTTAATTTCAAAAAAAGGAATAAATATATATAGAAAAACGATTTTGAATTTATAAAAGAATAATATTCAATACAGAATTTTATTAACACTAGGAGTGAAAAACCTTGGAATTCAAATTATGGCGGTTTATTTGGACCGGTATTGTAGGAATGCTTTTGATGATACCTATAGCTTACGCAACTTTTTATATTTTCGATTTAATTTCAATTCTAACGGGTGGATTAATTCAAAACTTTGCGGGTTTAGCACGAGTTTTAGGTGGTCCTGTGATATTCTTCTTTATAAGTGCATTATTAGGAGTTTCTTTAATTTGTTTGATACCCGTTCACTGGGCTCTTTATACTCAACCCGGTAATATTATGTTGATGCTAGCATTGATCCTTCCTTGGATTATATGTTGCTCAATTATGGCATTATTAACTGCCAAAAATCCAGAAGAGGGAATTTTTACCAGTCTTGCCATTGGTCTTGGATTTTTCATTATTTTTGCAGCGTTTTATGCGATAATTTCATTGTTATTAGCAAGATTTGGCGGGGCAGCAATTATAGATGGTCTATCCATAGGACTAACGGGTTTACCATTTCTTCTGGCGGTACTTTTAGCTACTATGGAAGGGGCCGGAATAGGTGCGGTTTTTGCGGCATTAATTGGTAGTATAAAATTAGAATAAAAAAGGAATTATTCTTTTTTTCATTAAATTATTTTTTTATATTAAGAATGGTATAACAAATAGTTCATTTCATTTATAAAAGAGAATAAAATAAAAATTAAAATTTTAAAATTTTAGAAATAAATATTAATAATTAAATACAATTAACCAGAATAAAAAAAAAGGTTTTGAATTACTATTAGGAAGGTGTTTCCGATAAATGTGTAGTCAAATTAAATCTAAACAGATTAAAGGGATAATTCTTTCACGGCTAATAATTTTAATTTCGATTATTTTAGTTCCCATTATTATTTTTCTAATCTTCAATTTAGTTGAGTTTAAATTATGGTTTTCGGATAGCCCCGCGCTAAATTTTTGGATATTGAATATATTATGTCCCTTGGTTTTTAGTATCGGGTGGTTATTTTTTTTAATTTTATTTGCGAATCGATTCTCAGAAACAATAGATCATATGGATAAAACCGTGGGGGTAATCCCGCTTAGGCTCAGATTCTTTTTTGGTTTAAATGCATTATTTATACTATTTATTTTCGTCTTTCCTTTAATCACTCCAATTATTGCAATTTTAAGTTTTGCTTCAATGGCGTGGAGATTAACTACTTTTAGAAAAGAGGTGTGGGATGAGTCCCCAGTTTCATTTGGTACTAAATTCCTCATGGTGCTTTTCTCATTATTACCCATTTTTTGCATGATCGTTATTCTCCCTCAATACTTGATATTATCCGTTTTTTTATGGAATACAATTTGGATGCCGCTTTTACCTCTAATATTCATCATTTCGGTGTGTTTATGCACCGCATTAGCCATTGGTTCCTTATTTTATTTAATTGCTAATAAAGGAGTAAGCGAATATGAGCAAATCTTTGTAGATACTACTGAACCAAAGTATGTATGGAACATCAGAGTCCTTGAATTCTTTCTATTCTTATTTTTCTTGTTTTTAGCACTCGGAAATTTCGCTCTCATAGATTTCTTCTATTATGCAGGATTTGTAATAGTAGCATTTGTGGCAGTGGTGAATTTTATCAATGGAAAACGCAGAGATGTCAGCTTTAGAAGCCACTTCTTAGGGTATCTCCTTGCTGCGGTATTTATGGGTTCCAATTTAATCATTTTCAATCCCGCCTTAGCATTAGTTATTCAAGAATGGAGTCTAATCATTTCTGCGGTCGTATTTATTTTAGTCTTTTTCTATACATTTTTGCGTATGGATGAAACAGAAATCTAAAAATTAAACTTAATCGTGGATTCGATTTTTTTTAAACCTTTATTTTTTCTCTTAAGAAATCTTACTTAATTAATTAATAATTCATTTGATAAAAATCAATTTTAAGATCGGTTTTTTTAAACTCACAAAAAAAGTAATTATTCTTTTTTAATAAGATTATTAAAAGAATTCAATTCTAAAGTTGAAATTGTCATGAGATTCTACTTTATTCGAACCTAAATTATTAAAAAGCAAAATTTAGTTAATAAAGTTAAGACTAAAAATTTTTTAAAACAAAATTTAACTAAAAAGTGAAAAGAATTTATGAAAATAAATAATGCTAAGGTATTACTTATTATTTCTTTTCTCACTGTTTCGTCGTTGCTATTACCCATCATCGTATTTGCCCAAGAGACCAGTGAAGATGAAGACTATGAAGATACAGAACAATATGGG
>SDNV01000155.1 GCA_004524515.1 Promethearchaeota archaeon | reverse complement strand
TTGGCTATAATATTTTTTTCTCAACTACCTAATTTCTATAATTCTAATATTAAATTAACAATTTAAATGTTAATTTTGATTGTTTAAATCAAATAACAATATTTCTCTAAAATTTATACAACGAGTATCCATTAAAACATTCAAAAATATTTTTCCTCAGTTCTGTGAAATAATTTTTATAGTTAATGAATAATGTAGAAGAAAAACTACAATTTTGACCATTTTTCTTGCATAGTTTTAAATTCCATTTGATATAACATTAATTATATCGAATTTTTTTATTAAATTTTAAATTAAAAAAATCAAGAGGAACATCAGGATGGAATTAGGAAAAGAGGATCCAATAGCCTTAAAGAGATATCCAAAAAAAATAATAACTTCATTTCAGCTTGGAAATCTGGTTGGATTAATGATGTCTCAAATATATAAACAGCAATTAACTTTTTTCTATTTAGGGGTTGTGGGTTTAGAAATAACCTTATATGTTATTGCCATGATTTTTTATACTCTTTTCAATATGTTTAATGATCCACTTTTAGGTTATCTTTGCGATAAATCTACTCGGTTTACAAAAACATTGGGTAAAAGGTTCCCCTTTATTATGTTAGGTGCTATTCCTTGGTGTTTTATTGTTATTTTTATATATATGCCTCCTTCCGTCGAAGAAATAGGACAATTTGGAGTATTTTTGTGGTTTTTAATTTTTATGTGTATTAATGATATGGTTTTTTCTCTGTATGATATCAACCGAGTTGGACTTTTTCCTGATAAATTTCGACATCCTAAAGACAGGAAAATTGGAGGGGCTATTACTACTGTACTTGAAACTGTGGGAGTTATGCTTGGAGTGTTAATCCCAGTATTGACCGTCGAAATTCTTGGTCCTGATGAAGGTTGGAGAGTTCAAGCTATTATTGTGGCTTTTGTTAGTTTAATTTTCATAATATTAATGATTCCAGGGGTGCGTGAAGATCAAGAGATGAGAGAACGTCGTTCACGCCTTGATTTGATGGAATATGTGCCCTTTTTTAAAGGACTTCGAATAGCCTTAAAAGATAAGCATTTCATTGGATATGTTGCATTATTTTTAGCTTATTCTTCTACTATGAATTTGGTGATGGCTTCAATCCCTTTCTTCGTTCAAGATATTTTGCTAATGTCTAAAATTGGAGAATTCATTGTTTTTTTTTATGTTATTGCCGTAATTATTAGTGCTGGGATATGGTACAAAATTTCATTTAAAATCGGAATTAAAAATGTAACCTTAATAGGCGCTTGTTGTTTGGCTTTTATGGGTATTCCTTTTTTGTTTGTGCCTGTTGGACCTGAAGGATTGTTTTTGGTTATTCTCATTTTTACTCTTTCTGGATTTGTTGATGGAGCTATCATTAGTATGCTCATGCCGCTCTTCTCTTCCGTGGTGGATAATGCGGCTTTAGAAACGGGTAAAAGACAAGAAGGGCTTTATAATGGGATTTGGATGTTCTTTGCACGTATAGGTATCGCTATTCGTTCGATCGTATTTTTAATCGTTGCTATTCTTTTTGGATATCATTCAGGTTCAACGGATCCTGCTGAATTAATGGGACTCAGAATTCAAATGTCTATTTTTCCAATGATTATTATATTGACCGGAATTTTGATTTTCTGGAGGCTTTATCAAATTACACCAGAAATGATTGAAATTAATGCCTTAAAATTAAAAGAATTAAAATTGTAAAATATTCGAAATTATATAAAAAAATGGTTAAATAATAATGGAAAATAAAAAAAGAAAAGAATTATTAGAAGCATATGAAGATTTAAGAGTTACAGATGTACGGGATGGGATGGACACTTTAATGTTACACAGTTTTGGTTCTATGACACCCAATATACGCCCTGTAAATCCCCCGCCCATCAGAGCCTTTGGTATTGCCAAAACCGTTCGCTACTTACCATTCGAGGGAGAAATACCATACATTGAACCTGATAAATATATGAGATGGGCAAATAAATATTATCGAAGAGTTTGTTCATATAAATGGATGGGAGATATTCAAGAAGGTGATTTTATTGTAATTGATGCGAGTGGTGTAGATTCTGGTCTAATGGGTTCTGAAAATTCTTTAATAGGTATTCGGTTAGGAGCACATGGTTATGTATCAAATGGTGGTGTTCGTGATACTGATGAAATTATTATTCAAAAGGTTCCTTTTTGGTCTGCAATAATTAGTCAATCGATGGTTCAAGGGCGCCTACAATATGATACTTGCGATATACCTGTATCTGTCGGAGGAGTTACTGTAAATCCGGGTGATATTGTTGTTGCTGACAACGATGGTGTCATTGTGGTACCCCAAAAAATAGCTCTTAAGGTAGCTTATTATGCAAATGAAGAACATGAGCGTGATAAAAAGAGCAGAAGATCAATTTATAAAGGTTTGGGTATGGAACCCGATGATACGGTCTAAATTAGATTAAGGGGGTGAAATTATGAATATTATAAAAGAAAAAGGGGAAATGGAAATTATTAATCTTGGGATCGAACCAGGAGAGATGCTATTGGAAAGCATAATTGAAGCTATTGAAAAATGTGAGATTGAGAATGGAGTTGTGGTTTCCGGGATTGGAACTTTAAAAACTTGTAATATGCATTACATTAACCATACAGATTTTCCTCCCTCAGATTCCATTTTTCACTTAGAAAAACCGCTTGAATTACTTAGTGTAAGTGGAATTATAGCAAATAAGGAACCGCATCTTCATATTGTGGTTTCCTGCAAAGATAGTGAAGTCTATGGAGGACATTTGGAACCTGAAAGTGAAGTTGCTTATCTGGCAGAAATCTCAATTTTAAAGACTAATTTTATACAGATGAAGCGCCATTTGGATTCTAAGCGAAAAATAAGATTATTAACTTCAATATAATTCCTTCTAAATTGAACTCTGATCGATTTCATTCAATGATTCATAATTCTTGCGAAGGAAATTAGTCCCAAAAATATTATTTAATATTTTTTTTTAAAAGGGTGATGCTTTCCTCTCTCGCTTTTAACAGAGTTCTTTCATCTATTCCTTTCATTTCTTCGGATGGTAATATTTTTTCTTTCAATACTCTTTTAAGCAGCAGATATTCATCTTTCCTGCTAATGAAAGGGATTACTTTTTCAGTATGAATGAATTCTTCGATTGATGTTTTTTTTCCGTTATTATTACCTTCAGTAAGATCAAAGCGGTACTTATCATATACCAAAAAGCAATGTACCATAGGTGCATAAGGAACATTATATTTTATCATAATTTCATTAGCACCCGTGGAAATTTCTTCAGTGAATTTATAGACTCCCACATTTTTATAGAGTGGGATATTTAGCTCTTCAGCAAGGGCAGCGATTACGCCATGTTTGGTTGTGCAAGTTCCTCTATTTTCTTTGAAGAAAATCATCTCATCATCATAATCTGTAATATACCCATACTCTTGATTATGAACATATTCGCATGCATCTTTGAATGATGTGATCCCTAACTCTAAAAATTTTTTGGATATTTTTCCTAAAGCGTTTATCTCTTTATCAGGTAAATAATCGTAAGAATCCATGAAGATTTCGAATCACTTATCCTCTTTAATTTTAAGCGTTTTAAAATATTAAAATCTATATATATCCCCCTATAAAAATTTAGGTTATAATGCTTAAATCATTATTTTTATATTTTAAAGGTTTTAAACAGAAAATTAAAGAGGATTAGAATATTCATCGAATTAAACTTAAAATTGAACATGTTCAGATCAAATATTAAATCATTTACAATCATTTATTAAATAATAAATTAGGATGTGAATGTATTTGAAAATTATTGAAGTAAAAAATATTCCAATAGCATATACACCCCATAAAGTAGATGTGAGAAAACTAATCTCCTATGAGCATGCTACAGTCGTATGCATTACTTTAAAAAAAGGAGAAGGTTTAAAACTTCATAAGACACCTGTGGATGTTTGTTTTTATATATTAGAGGGAAAAGGAATTGTAGAAATAGGAAATGAAGCGGAGAATGTAAAAAAGGATCAGTTAATATTCAGTCCTGCTAAAATTCCTCACCGACTAAAGAATAATTCAAATGGAAATTTTAGATTTCTTGTAATAAAAACACCAACTCCTACAACTGAAACTAAAATGCTTTAAATTTTGAATTCTAAGTAGTCTTAATAAAAATAGGAGTTATAAATTGATGTCAGGATAAATTTTTTATATTTGATCTAATCCAAAATTTAATTTATTGTTTGGTTTTATCATCGATGATTAATACATGATGTTATATGGTACAAGGGATATTAGGAAAATCTTTTTCACTTCTACGAAATGCTACATGCCCCTGGAAAGGTTGAGATAAAAAGACAGGGATTTAATCTATTCTCCTAAAGATTAAATACGTAATATCGTGCGGGTTCTTCTTCTTTTTTTTATAAACAACATTACATTAATAAAAATCGTCCCGAAAATCGCTAAACTAAAAAAATAGAAGTCATATCCTGTAATTGTTGATTTCTCATTATCTTTATTATCGTCACTATCATCATCCTCTTCCGCTGGAGGTATGACGCTATTTAAAACAAATAATTGCTTAGATATTTTTATACCAAAATTGTTGTTTTCCAAGTGTTCATCCACATCTCCATCACAATCTATAATCCAAATAATATAGTAATAACCTTTCGGTATTTCACTTGAAATATTTCCAATCCATGTACAATTTATGTAATCTTTGACATCTATATTTAAAATGGTAATTTTTCCTAAAAAATAATCAGAAATAGAAAATGTAGTGTCTATTGAAAGATAAAACGAAATATTAAAAGGTCCACTTGATAAAATCCCCGTATTATTAATAAAACACCATATTTTAAGATATTCAAATTCAGGTATAATAGCTGTATTATTAAAATCTGAATAATTATCACCACCATCTAATAGTTCTGGTTTTTTAACAACATTTAATTGAGAATCAATTTTTACTCCAATATTATTACTTTCATTTGCTTCCTCAATTTCATCACCACTATCGATTATCCAACCAATATTATAAATACCTTCAATCAAATCTGGAAATATTCCCGACCAACTTGCTTCGACAAAGGCATGAGCGTCAACGGAAGAAATTGTTTTATTTCCTAAAAAGTGATCATCTTTTGTTATTAGATAATCGAGCGACACATAATAAGAAATATTAAAAGATCCACTTGCAATCCCTCCAAGATTAGATATTTCGCAAGAAACATTAAAAGTAGTTTTTCCGGGCATTACAACTGTTGGATTAAATTCAGAATAAACAGTTCCTCTATCAATAAGGTCTGGTCTTGCATTAATATTAATATTAACATCGTCAACCCAAGAACCTTCATTACTATTAATCTCTAATGTAAAAAAAACATTTCCAGAACTATGGCTTGAATCTATAAATAAACTGTAATTATCAACCGATTGACCTGTTAAATGCTCATCTATATCTGGATAATTCGCAGAATTATCTAATATTGTTATTAACGGATCGGATGTTGAAAGAACTGCATTAACCCCAGTAGTTGGTCCTGTTCCCGTATTTTCAAGAATAATGGATAATTCAATTATTTCTCCTGCTTCTACTGTATTATCTCCATCCCCAAAAGATAATCCTGTAGAATCATCATCTAAAATATGTGAAGAATATTCTAATACAGGTGTTGGTCCATTTGGATCCTCATCGTTCCACCACAAGTTATATATGGTTGCATTATTGTCCCCCTTAATGCCGAGATAATAAATACCCGGAGAAACAATACAATTAATATATTCATTATCGGTAATTGAATTGTTTTCAATAACAAAAGGAGTAGGAGTAGTTCTAAAAACAACAATATCAATATTTCCCTCTATATGTTTAAAGAGAACATTTACTATTAAGCGCTCTTCTCCAGAATCAA
>SDNV01000154.1 GCA_004524515.1 Promethearchaeota archaeon | reverse complement strand
TTTCTGCTCGATCAAGTAATCCTTTTAATTCATCATGGGATGCAATATTATGCTCTGGTGTGATACTTTCTTCAACGGGTATTGTTCGCAATTGGTTAATTTTGGTACTTGCGACTTCGTCTCTAAACGCTTCATCCATATACAATTCAAAATTTTGATAGAACTCTGGGGTCATACGGTGTAACTGGTATTCATACATTCCTACAGCTAAAAATGCATTGTGGTAATGAAAAATTTCTTTATCTTCCTTTTGAATTCTTGTTACATTAATTGAACCTTTCTTATACATTCTCTTGAGCACTATTTCTACTTGTTCAAGAGAAATACCATATTTTTTCACTCTTCTAAAGATTTTTATTGGTGGTTCTGGGATGAAACGCATGTTAATTCCAATTAAGGCTTCTTCTGGTGTGAATAAAAATTTTAGTATCTTAATTTCTACTCCCGATGTAGTGGCTGGGAATCCTATCGGTAGAGTATCAAGATGTTGTTGTAATTTTCGATAAATATCGGGCTCTACATTCGCAATGTAAACTACTTCTTCTGTCATTAGTGATTTTAATCATTATTAAATTAAAAATTCATTGAAATTAAGAAATAGGTATTAATTGCCTTATCAAAGATTCCTTGAATAATGAGAGGATAACTTATTTCATAATTAAGTAGCGAAAATTTTTAATTTCTTCCACACCGTTAACTTCAACCACAAAATTCTGAAGTATATCAATTTTCGCTTCGATTATTATAAAAATAACTATGTTTTCTCCCTGGAAATGCTGATCTTTACTTACAATTTGTTCTTTATACTTATTCTCTATTTTATTTAGTTTCTTTAGGATCAATGGATCATTTTGAATTACGATTACGATATTCCCAATCAGAGTTTTATCTATAGATTTTATATCACCGATAGATTCAATACTTGCAATATCCATGGTTGACATTAATCTTAAGAGAGCATCTCTAATTATTTTGGATTTGTTATCGTATTGATTCTTGGAAACTAGCTTATCTATAAATTCTAGAAGACTTTTGTTTATAGAAAAAGATACTATCGGCATTATATTTCCTTAAGAATTCTATATTAATTATATTATTCAAAAACGTTCTATATAAATATTATCTTAAAAAAACTTATATTTTTATCGATCGAGCAATAACATTCTTGAAATTTTCTACATCTTGAATCAATTTATCAGCATCTTCTTCACTGATTTTATCATCTTTGCCATATTTATTTAATTGGGTTAACCAAAATTCAATCCTTCCGAGTATTGCCTCTTGATCTCCAAGTAATTTTCTTAACCTTACAAATGTGTCATGTAATTTATTCCTTATATTCTGAGCTTTCCAACGCAGCATGCAATAATCGCTTACTTCTGCTAAGTTTTGTGTAATTGCCATTACATCAATCGTTTTCGCTCTCTCTTCCGATTTTATCTTTCGAATGATATTAATTTCTTCAAATAATAATTCAATGATTCGAGCTAGAAATCCAGTCAGTTGTCCTTGATTAGAGGTCCAAACTCGTATTTCTAAAGATTGTGATGCTTCTGAAACGAAAATCCTTATAATAATTCGGCTTCCGTTTACTTTAGCTTCACTACAGAACCATGCTTCACTTTCATACATTCCATTATTATCTGTTCCCTCGTGAGAAGTAACAGCACTTGTATCAAAATTTTTAAGAGTTCGGATAGCTGCTCTATATGCTAAACGAGGATCTAAATCCGCAACTAAAAATGCTCTTGCATCATTTGGAAGATCTTGAATGGCTATTTGAATATCTTCTATAGTGGCAAGGCAAGAAACAACCAAGGGACATTTTATTTGTACCTCTTTTTTCCGAACATTTATTGTATGCTTTTTTCCTGTTGCATCTTTATAAATAACAGTCCCTCCGACAATAGACTGACCACAAGTTTTAGGTTCTAAATAGAAATCAACGCCTCGACTAGCATTGCTTTCTATAACTGGTACACTTATGAGAGGTTGTTTTATCTTGAAATTTGAAGGAGCATCTAAAATTACTTTTACATTATTTATTGCCATCTTACTTTTGTTGCGAACAGCAATTTTCATATGGACTTGACCACCTTCAAAATCATAATCTCTTACGATCTCAATTTTACCCTCATCAATTGGTTCGATTTGTTCTGGTTTTATTTCACTATTAGAACTTACTCTTGGAACATTATAAGCGACAAATAATCGTTTGTGCATATCTATATAACCATCTATATCTCCCTTTCCAATTAATTGAGCTAAATTTTCTTCAATACTTGCTTCCGTCACGCTAAGGCGGTTTGATAATTCTCTTAACGGCATTGTTCTATAAGCGCGAGCAAGCTCCTTAATTTTTAATTCGAGATATGCATTTGTCATGAATTCCCTTCTTTGAGTAAATAAACCCTTAATTGAACCAGATTTAATTAGTTCATGAAGGCTTTTTCTCGCTAATTCAACGGCGATTTTCAACTTTTGGGCTAGTTTAGTCAATTCAAATAACCCCACTTCCTTTGCGAATGCTTTAATTTCATTATAAATCTGTCCTGCGGTTATGATTTGATTGCCTCTGTCTGCAAAGAAAGCGTTCATAGCTTCAGTCCTCATCAAGTTAACACAAAACGATTTAGTTAACTCTAAAGGAATTCCGAATATCTTGGCGAGTTCATTTATCGAGATTCTTCCTTTCTCTTTCACTTCTTTAATGATATTATCTAAAATGTATTTTTGAGTAAAGTAAAAGTCTTTTTTTTGTGAAAAAGAGCCCTTAATTTGATACTGGTTGATTAATTTATATATAACTCGAATAGCACTTTCAGTATTCATATCGAGCATTACAGATAAATCTTTTACATTTATTTTTCCCCCCTCTTGAATCTTAGATAAAATTTGCTTTCTTGTTTCAGGGGAAATATAATAAAATAATTGATTTTTTTGATCAATTATTCCATAAATCCTATCTTCATCGATATATTCATTAATCAATTTGACCATTTGTTTGGCAGATAAGTTAAACGAATTCATTATTGTAGAGAAATTTGTCACATGTGAACGTTTCAATATTTCGAGAAAACAATTAGGACAAATTTCTTTTCCTTCAACTTTTTTCAGATTTTTTCTGCAAATATCCATTCGATACCCTGAAATTAGCTTATATTTCGCTGCTTCTCTCGCTAATTGCTCTTTTGTTGGAAAGAATAACCCAGGGGTTTTTAAATATGAATTCCAACCACAACTTTCATCTGTACATTGTAAATAATATTGACCCGAAGATAAGCGCTCTAATCGCAATAATGCTTCACATTCGGGGCATTTACTATTTTCCACAATAGTACAGCGAAAAAATTTCTCAGCAGCACTAGCTTTAGAATATATCACATCATGCTTTTTACACTGCCATTCTTCTGTAGTAGCCATGTGATTTATACAGAAACTTGATTTACATTTTTCACATGTAAATACGATCTTTTGATTTTCACAGAACTTGCATGAATCTGCCATTATCTCAAAATCCCAATTTATTTCAAGTATTAGTCTATACTATATAAAAAACTACGATATTAATAATTTTTACATAGACCAATATTAATGTCTTTATTGTATCCTAAATTTTTAATTTTTTTTTTTAATAAGCAACAAATTCTCTACAATTTCAAACAGTTTGAATAGGGAATACTGAAATTCTTAGAAGGGATAAAATCATTACAAAAATATTAAAAAATATGATGATCGAAATCATAATAATATAAATAGCGTTTCTTCTTCTCTTATTTGGTTTCACGAGATGAGAAGTACCATATTTGGCTAATGCTAATGGAAATAGCCCTACAAAGGTTCCTATTGAGAAATAAAATACTACTAATATACCTTCCAAAAAACCATATCCAAGAGAATATTGTAAGCATTGAGAATAGATTATTAATTCAAAAATACAAGGTGCAAAACCAACTAATATTCCAAAAAAATAAGGCGTTTTGTTACTTTCCCAATTTAATTTTACAATATCCTCAGAATACTTAGAATGAGGCAAGTAGTCTTTTCTATGGATGAAAAAAAGTAAAAAAAGGCCGGCACACAATGAAGTAAATGCCCCAAAAAAGTTAATTATATAAGGATCTGTAATTAAAGCTGGAAAAATTATATGAGGAACTAAACTAATTACTACTGTCCCTATGGCAATGATCAAATTAGAAGAAATTAACCCTAATCCATATAGTGAAAGGATTGCCATATTTCTTTTAGGTGTTTTTGAAATCCCAAAGGACCAGAAAAAGAAAATTGCTTTCTCTTCGCATGGGATTACAGTGTGGAGTATACCAAGTAAAAAAGCTGGTAGGAATATAATGAAATACTCTTGCATTTTGGATGATGTTCTCTCTATTTGGATGAATTTTTATCTAAAATTCAATTAAATTTTAGGATGCTAATTATTTAACTTTAATCATTATGGGATGTTATCTGATTCCCCTTGAGAATCTCCTCTATAGCAAAACTTGAATATTCCATATAAGATCATAATCAGAAAGATAGTACCAGCAAAATTTAGGGGAAAAAAGGATTCTGTAATGAAAAAAATTCCCGTGAATATTATGTCAAAAAAATTCAAGAAGGAAAAACCTTTTTTTACAATTTTATCAGTAATTAGTGAAGTTCTTGAAAAATTAAAGATTATAATAATCAAAAGTGGGTTGATGATTAATAAATGATGGTTCCAGGTATCAAAATAAGAAAGAAACATGATTAAAATGCCTAAGATATAACCATAAATTAAACTTTCTTGATTTAACCTTCTTGTTTGAAGAATGAAGTAAAAAATGAAACCTAATAAAGCAAAGAAACTTAAAACGCAGATAAATAAGGGGAATTGAATCATCAATAAGTCTGGACCACTGATTCCAAATAAATATAATAAATTGGAGATTAATTTCGTAATACTCATAGAATGGTTTATTAAAACTGTCTCTTCTCCTGTAAGATTTATATTAATAAAACCTTCTAATAAAGGAGGAAAAAAAATGAAAAGAATTAAGTTAAGAGCTAAGGGAATGAGGGCTCCGACTATTCTTATAAAAGATTCAAGGAATTTAAATTCAATTTTTTTAGATTCTTTATTATATCGTAATATAATTAAGAAGGGAAATAAGAATAGAGTGACTGGTTTGAAAATTGCACTTATTCCCAAAATAACACTAGCAATGAATCGCCACTTAAGAGTGTCATGGCTTAAGAAGAGATATAATGAGAGGAGAATAAGAAAGATAACATACAAGTTAATCTGTCCTAAAATAAGATTAAATAATTGAGGTGTGCCCATTAAATACAAACTGATATATAATACTGCACGTTTATTTGACTTTTCATGACCAGCTCCCTTACTAAGCATTATTATTTTAAATAACAATATAGAGATACATCCATTTAGCATTAAATTTAAGATATTAAAAACTATGAACCCCACATCGAATCCTAAATAATAAAAAGGAACAAAGAAAAATGCTGAAAGCGGAAAATATCTAAATGGCCATTGATATTCAATTTGATATAATTCAGTAATGTTGGTAACTACTACTTGTCCGACTTCATAATAAACATTGAAATCATTAAAGCTCCGAAAAAAAATAAGTGTTAATACTGCGGATAGTATAAAATAAAAAATTTGGAGATAAATTGCGTATCTAAAAATCTTAAATTTCCAGGCTGATTTAAAATAACTAATACCTGTTTTAAATATATTCATTTTTTTCTTCTCATTCTTCTCTACGTGGTTTTAAATAGAAAATATAAAACATAAATACTCCAATTAACGCTCCAAAAATGAAAATAATTACCGGAATCGTGTGAAATGGAACTTGATTTAATGTAATATCTAACAATACGACATTTCCTGGAAGATATATCTTAAATATTTGTAAAAAACCATTTTCGTTAAAAATTGCTATGATA